>JARLHS010000038.1 GCA_031292115.1 Clostridia bacterium
AAATCCTGCGCCATGCGCACCAGCGCGTCGTAAACCGAGGCGTCGCCGTGCGGGTGATAGCGGCCGAGCACGTCGCCGACGGTGGTGGCGGATTTGCGGTAGGCCTTTTCGGGCGAGAGGCCGTCCTCATACATGGTGTAGAGGATGCGCCGGTGCACGGGCTTGAGGCCGTCGCGCACGTCGGGCAGCGCGCGTGACGCGATGACCGACATGGAGTAATCGAGGTAGGAGGTGCGCATTTCTTTTTCTATGTCAACCGGAATAATCTTCTGGTTTTCGTAATCCATCTTTGCGTTTCAATCCTTTCGCTTAAATGTCGAGATTCTGGACATACCGCGCGTTCTTTTCGATAAATTCGCGCCGCGGCTCGACCTTGTCGCCCATCAGGATCGTGAAAATTTCGTCCGCAGTGGCTGCATCCTCCATTTCGATCTTGACGATCGTGCGGTTGGCGGGATCCATCGTCGTCTCCCAAAGCTGAATGGCATCCATCTCGCCAAGGCCCTTGTAGCGCTGGATGTCGGCATTGCCGCCCATCTCGGCGATGATGCGGTCGCGTTCATGGTCAGAAAAGGCATATTTCGACTGTTTTCCCTTTGAGATCTTAAAAAGCGGCGGCTGGGCGAGGTAGATGTTGCCGTTTTCGATCAGCGGGCGCATGAAGCGAAAAAAGAAGGTGAGCAGAAGCGTGCGGATGTGCGAGCCGTCGACATCGGCATCGGCCATGATAATGACTTTGCCATAGCGGAGCTTTGACAGATCAAAATCCTCCCCGATGCCCGTTCCGAGCGCGGTGACGACCGGCATGAGCTTCTCGTTGCCGTAGACCTTGTCGAGGCGCGCCTTCTCTACGTTGAGCATTTTGCCCCAGAGCGGAAGGATGGCCTGGAAGCGCCTGTCTCTGCCGCTCTTGGCGGAGCCGCCAGCGGAGTCGCCCTCGACGATATAGACCTCGGATTTTTCCATGTCGCGATCGGAGCAATCCGAGAGCTTGCCGGGCAGCGAGGCAGATTCGAGCGCCGATTTGCGGCGTGTGAGGTCGCGCGCCTTCCTGGCCGCTTCTCTTGCCCGCGACGCGGTGAGCGCCTTGTCGAAGATCGCCCTTGCGACGGCCGGGTTTTCTTCAAAATAAGTCATCAGCTTGTCATAAACCATCCCGTCGACAAGCTGCCTGATTTCCGTATTGCCGAGCTTTGCTTTCGTCTGGCCCTCAAACTGCGCATCGATCAGCTTGACGCTCACGACGGCCGTAAGCCCTTCGCGCACATCCTCGCCCGAAAGGTTTTTGTCGGCTTCCTTGAGGTAATTGAATTTTTTCCCGTAATCGTTGAAGACGCGCGTCATCGCGGCTTTGAAACCCGTTTCGTGCGTGCCGCCTTCGACGGTGTGGATGTTGTTTGCAAACGAGTAGATAACCTCGTTGTAGCTGTCGTTGTACTGCATCGCGACCTCGGCCGTGGAGCTTCCGTCGTTCGCCGCAATGTAGATGACGGTGGGGTGCAGCACCTCGAGGCCTTTTTTCTGATGGATGTATTCGACGAATTCACGGATACCGCCCTCATAGCACAGATGCTCGACATGGGGCTCCTCTTCGCGGCTGTCGGTCAGCGTGATGTGGATGCCCGCGTTGAGGAAGGCCTGCTCGCGCAGACGCGAGAGCAGGGTATCGAAATCGTAGGCCATCTCTTCGAAAATTTCAGGGTCGGGCTTGAAGGTCACCATGGTACCGGTTTTTTCGGTTTCCCCGGTCACAATCAGCTCACTGGCCTTGATTCCCCGCTCAAAGCGTTGGAAATAGACCTTCCCCTCGGAATATACCTCGACCTCGAGCCATTCGGAGAGCGCGTTGACGACCGAAGCGCCGACGCCGTGAAGGCCGCCGGCCACTTTGTATCCGCCGCCGCCGAATTTTCCGCCCGCATGAAGGATCGTAAAAACGACCGTGACGGCTGGGATGCCCATTTTTTGCTGGATTCCCACCGGGATGCCGCGCCCGTCGTCGGTCACGCGGATAATGTCCCCGGGGAGAATCTCAACCGTAATGTTTTTGCAGTAGCCGGCCAGAGCCTCGTCTATTGCGTTGTCGACGATCTCATAAACCAGATGATGCAGCCCGCGCGGCCCTGTGGAGCCGATATACATGCCCGGGCGCTTGCGCACCGCCTCGAGCCCCTCCAGCACCTGTATCTGATTTGCACCGTAGTCGTTTTCGACGCGCCCCTGCGTCTCCTCGTTCATAAAATCCATACATTCCTTTCAGCAAACGTCATCCGTTTCTTGATAAGCTCCGAGCCAGTTGCGTATTCAGCCCGTTTTTTAAAAGTCAAACCTCGCCGCGGCGGCGAAATGCCGCTCTATAAATAATCAGAAAGCTCTTCCAGAAAGTCCGTTCTCTTCAAAAGAGTTGTTGACGAAATCTGCGAAATATATACGGTATAGCCCGCTTTTTGTTTTCTGTCCGTGCAGACGACGAAGGATTTCGGCAGCTCATTTGTCACATTCACCACCAGGCCTTTTTTCTGGGCTCCGGCAAGATAGTCGCGTGTCTGCTTCGAGACGCTCGCCGTATCGATGTCGAAGATGCCGACGATGTCCTTGTGGCGAATAACGGTATCGTGACCGATGTGAAGATACATAAAGGCCTCCCTGATGAAAGTTGTTTGAAACTGCGGGCTTTTTGAAAAACCGTGGTTTAAAACTCCGCCGCCTGTGGCGGTATATCGTTCTGCGGCCCTCCCCGCCGGGAGGCTCAATTGATCCGGGTCGCCGCGCCTTTTTTTACTTCGAAAATGCGGCCGTCGCTGAGCACTTCGAGCCCCGCGGGGTCGCAGCATGTGATCAGAACCTGCCAGCCGCCGATGTGGTTGAGCAGATATTCCTGGCGCGAACGGTCGAGCTCGCTCATGACGTCGTCGAGAAGCAGCACGGGCGCTTCCGAGAGCGCCTGGCCGAGGACGGATGCCTCCGCAAGCTTGAGCGCCAGCACCGCGGAACGCTGCTGCCCCTGCGAGCCGTAAAGCCGTGCGGAAAGGTCTTCTATGTCGATCACCAGATCATCGCGGTGCGGCCCCGTGTGGGTCCACCCCACTTCCATATCCTGATGCAGAGACGACCGGTGCCCTTCAAGCAAAAGCGCGTAAAGCACGCGCTGGGATTCTGAGGCGCTGTCGAGCTGGCAATCGTATTGCGCGCCCGACCCGCAACGGTAGGTGATTTTGAGCGGCTCCTTGCCCTGCGTGATGCCGCCGTAGATTTCCTGCGCCTTCGGGGCAAGACGCGCGAGGTAGCGGAGCCTTGTAAAAATGATCTTCCCCCCGAGGGCGGCAAGCTTCTCATCCCAGACCGAAAGCGTATCCATCAGCTCGGAGTGATTTTGGACGTCCTTTAAAAGCGCGTTGCGTTGTGCGAGAACGCGGTTGTATTCAAAAAGATTCGAAGCATGCCGGGGCCAGAGAGGGCAGATGGCGGCATCCAGAAATTTTCTGCGCAGCTGCGGCCCTTCCTTGACGAGGCCGAGGTGCTCGGGGGAAAAGATGACGCAGCAGAATTCCCCGGCGAGCCTTGCGGCGCTTTCGAGCGAGACGCCGTTGAGCGTGGCGCTGCGGCGCTGCTGGATATCTATTTTGGCTTCGGAAGGCGCGTTTCTCGCAATAAAATTCATTGCGAGCGCGCTTTTTTCGCTGCCGATGCGGATCATCTCATGATCTGCCGCGCCGCGAAAGCTTCTTGAGCCGGTAAAAAGCCAGGCCGCTTCGAGAAGGTTGGTCTTGCCCTGTGCATTGTCGCCATACAGGATGTTCACTGTGGGCCCGGGCTCAAAGCCGCAGTCGCGGAGATTGCGGAAGGCAACGGTGCGCAGGCTCTCGATCCTCATATGGGCTCCATTTCTCAACCTTTCGTATTCCTTCGGAGGTAAACATCGGTAAATAAATATGCTGCTGCGCCACAACCGCCGTAGTTTAACGATCGTGATGCGTACAGGGAAGCAATGCTCCCACGCGGCTAAACTGCCGCGGCGGGAGCTGCATGGATATGCCGTACACGATAATTATATCATAAAACTGCCGTCATGGGGTGGTTTTTCCGACCGTAATCTGTTTATTCGTGAATTCGACACAGTCGCCGGGGCGAAGTTTTTTGCCGCGCTGTGTGCAAACGGCGCCGTTTACCTTCACCGCGCCCCCCTGGACGGATTCTTTCGCTTCTCCTCCGGTCGCGGCCATGCCTGCGAGCTTGAGGAGTTGGTCAAGCCGTATATACTCTGTGTATATTTCAATTGTGGTATTATTCATTTTTGAGCCGGACGGGAAGAACGAGGAAGATGAACCCCTCGCCTTCGGGCGGGTAGATTTTAAGAGGGGAGAGCGGGCCGTTGAGAAGAATGCGGACCTCGTCGCACTCGCAGGCGCGAAGGGCGTCAAGCAGGAAGCGGTTATTGAAGCCGATTTCGACGGCGGCTCCGGTGAGGACGGCGGGGATTTCGTCGTAGGCCTTGCCGATCGAAGTGTTGCAGATGACCTTGATGATATCGGTGTCGAAGATGCATTTGAGAGGGGACTTGAGTTTGTCGGAGATCAGCAGCGAGGCACGGTCGACACTGTTGAGGAAATCGCGGACACTGACGCGGACTTCGGTGGATGACTGCTTGCCGATGACGTTGTTGTAGTCGAGGAAGTCTCCCTCAAGCAGGCGTGAGATGACGGAATAACCGTTGAGCTCGAAGAGGATATGGCGTTTGCCGACGGAGAGACGGACGGTATCTTCGCTTTCGGAGTCAAGGAGCTTGAGGAGCTCGGTAAGGGTCTTGCCGGGCACGACGAAACCGAGCGAGAGGTTTTGGTCGACAGGCTCCGTCCTCAGGGCGAGCCTGTTGCCGTCGATGGAAATCACACGCAGCACGCCGTTGTCGAATTCGAAACGGGAGCCCATGTAGACAGGCTTGGAGTCGTCGGAAGAGATCGCAAAGTGTGTCTGACGGAGCATGCTCTGGAGCTCCGCCTGCGGGAGGGAAGCGCCGACGGCATCGGTCAGCGCCGGCATTTCAGGGAATTCCGAAGCCGGTATGCCGAGGATGGTAAATTCGGAGGCGCCGCTGCGGATGGTCGTTAGCAACTTCTCGTCGGAGGATATTTCGACCTTGTCGGACGGCATGCGGCGCACCATCTCGGTGAAGAGACGCGCGTTAAGCACCAGCTCGCCTGGCTCGGAGATCGAAGCGGGAAGAGCGGTCGTCATTCCGATTTCAAGGTCGTAGGCAAAAAGGAGAACCTGGCCGGCCGACGCGCGCAGGAGAATGCCTTCGAGAACGGGAAGGGAGGATTTTGTGGAGACGGCATGCTGAACGTTCAGAAGGGCGTCGGAAAAGCCAGTTTTATCGCAGGAAAATTTCATGAGAAGGTTCCTTTCTAAAAAGATAAGAATAGAGAAAGAAAACAGTAGGAGCAGTAGGGTCTGTCGAAAAGTTGAAAAAGCCCGGGAAGCGGCGCGAATAAAGGGATATTTGAAAAAGTGTGTGTGAAACGGGGGTTGAAAGAAAGGACGGCTTTCAACAGTAATAAAAAGGGGATAGGGTACTCTGTTGAAAACGGCGGTTGAAAGTGAATGAAAGGTTGAAAAAACGGTTAAAAGAGAGGAGCGGAATGGAAATGGTAAAAAGAACGTTGAAAAGAGGGGGGTGGGAGAGGTTGAAAGTCGGATTATCGTGCGCGGATATTTTTGATGATGTCCTGTACGGTCGCCTGAAACTGCTGGTTTTTTGACATGTCGTCGTCGACCTTCTGGATGGCATACACGACGGTCGAATGATCGCGGCCGCCGAATTCGTCCCCGATGGAGGAGGTGGACATCTGTGTGATCTCACGCACGACGTACATCGCGACCTGGCGCGCGGTGGAAATATTGCCTGAGCGGAGCTTGCCGCGAATGTCGTCGCTCGGAATGCCGAAGGTGCGCGAAACCTCGCCGATAATGCGGTCGACGGTGACGGGAATCGGCTGGTTGTCGTTGAGGATATCCCGTATGGCGTTTTGAGCGATGGCGATCGACGGAGGATCCCCTGCGAGCAGATTGTAGGCCTTCATCTTTTTGACGGCGCCTTCGAGCTGACGGATGTTGTTTTTCAGTCGGTTCGCGATAAACTGGGCCACCTCGTCGGGGATCGCGATGCCGAGCAGCTCGGCTTTGCGGCGGATGATCGCCAGGCGCGTTTCATAGTCGGGCGGCTGGACATCGGCGAGTAACCCCCATTCGAACCGCGTGCGAAGGCGGTTTTCAAGGGTCTGCATCTCCTTGGGCGGCCGGTCGGAGGTGAGGACGATCTGCTTTTTCGCTTCGTGCAGCGTATTGAAGGTATGGAAAAATTCCTCCTGCGTCGATTCCTTGCCGGCGATGAACTGAATATCATCGACGAGCAGGACGTCCGCCATACGGTATTTGCTCTTAAACTGCAGCTGCTCGCCGAGTTTGATGGATTCGACCAGCTCGTTTGTAAAATCGTCTCCTTTTATATAGACGATATTTGTCTGGGGGTGGTTTTTGGTGATATCATGACTGATCGCATGGAGAAGGTGCGTTTTTCCGAGCCCCGAGCCGCCGTAAATAAACAGGGGATTGTAGGCGGTCGCAGGGCTTGAAGCGACGGCGAGCGCCGCGGCGTGGGCAAATTTATTGGAGGAGCCGACAATGAAGGTGTCAAAGGTGTATTCATAGTTGGCGTTGGCATAGGTCTTTTCAATATCCTCCGGATTCTGCTCCACGACAAAGTCGTATTGGGAGCAGTAGCCGTCGGGTTTGTCCTCTTCGGTTACAATGCGAAGTTTGAGCGGAAACCCCATCACCTGCCGGAATCCTTCGTCAATGAGGCTCGAGTAACGATCGAGAATTACCTTACGCTGGAAATCCGAGCGCACAAAAAAAACAGCCTCATCTTCCTTTAGCTCAACGGGCTCCATACAGTAGATCCATGTTTTAAAAGCAACGTCGCTGATTTTGTCCTTACAGTAGCCGCATACGCGGTCCCATACTTCCTTAAAGGATTGCATCTGCCTGTCCCTTCCGCATATGATATTGATGCCGGTTAAAAATCTGTTGAAAACATTGTTGAAAGTGTTGGAAATAAAAAATCCGCCGTTTGAAACGGTTTCCGGGCTAAAAACGGCGTCCATGCACTCCCATAAATTCTATCATAAACGGCTTTCTGAATCAATGTGTTTCATAAATATAGTTGTGTTATTTCATACAGAAATTATTATTGAAAAATGTTGACAGAAGAGCCGGCGTAATATATAATGTTACAATGCAAGGTTAGGCCCGGAAGGAGGGTTATTCGATGTTTAGAACGTATCAGCCAAAAAAGATACACCGGAAAAAAGAGCATGGTTTTATGAAAAGAATGGCCACGAGAAACGGTCGTAAAGTGCTTTCGCGCCGCAGGGCGAAAGGCCGGCAGCAACTGAGCTACTGAGAAGGAACGCCGGTCATGAAGCCGGCGTTTCGCGGCATTGCCGGTCATTTTACAAAGGGTATTGATCTTGTTTTATAGGTTAAAACGGGGGCATTTATGCACACAACTATTCCTTTGAAGGAAAACCGCGATTTCAGGCGCATCTACAGCAGAGGGCGCTCGTTTGTCAGCCGCGGCGTTGTGGTCTATGTTACCGCGAACAGGCTCTCTAAGAATCGCCTCGGCATTACGGTAAGTAAAAAGCTGGGCGGAGCCGTGCAGCGCAATCGGGCGAAGCGCATCATACGCGAGGCCTATCGTCTGACAGAGCCCGCGGTAGCCGTGGGCTATGATTTTGTTCTGGTGGCAAGAAGCCGGACACTTGCGATGAAGATGGGCGAGCTACAAAAAGAAATGCGTGGCGTTCTGAAAAACGCCGGGGTGCTTTTGCGATGAAACGCCTGTTTATGCTGCTGATCAGAGGGTATAAAAAGTTTATTTCGCCTGGCCTTCCGCCGAGCTGCCGTTTTCAGCCGACCTGCTCGGAATATGCGCTTGAAGCGTTCGACCGTTTTGGGGTCGCCAAAGGCTTTTATCTGTCGGTACGGCGTATCCTCAGGTGCCAGCCATTTCACGCGGGAGGTTACGATCCCGTGCCGGAAGCTTTTACTTTTTTCAAAAGAGTTTCGCAGCAATCCTTTGGAGGATCAGATAAATGAATTTTTTCGATTACATTATTCTTCCTTTTGGCAAGCTCCTTTACTATTGCTACGTTCTGTTCAAGGATTATGGCGTGGCGCTTCTGATCTTCACGTTTCTAACGCGCGTGCTGCTTTTCCCTCTGGCAATTAAGCAGCAGCGTTCGATGGCGGAAATGGCACGGATCAATCCGAGGCTCCAGCAGGTTCAGAAGAAATACGCGAAGGATAAGGCGCGACTCAACGAGGAAACAATGAAGCTCTATCAGGAGGAAGGTTACAGCCCGCTGAGCGGCTGCCTCCCGATGCTCATTCAGATCCCCGTGATTATGATCCTGTATCAGGCTATCCTGCATCCGTTGAAATATATCGTCGGCATCTCGCCCGACAATATACAAAAGATCGTGAACGCGCTGAATCTGACAAAGACCCAGCTTTCGCGTTCTGAGATCTATGCGGCGGAAGCGATCACCGACCCGACAAAGCTTGCGCAGCTGATTAATGTCAACCATCTGACTTTTTTGCAGAGTGTGCATCCTTTTAACTTTTATTTCTTCGGAATAAAATCCTTTGTTCTGACTGAAAATCCGACGATGGCGTTTAACGCCTATCTCCTGATTCCGATTTTGTGTTATATTACGTCCTTTCTGTCAACCTGGCTGAGCATGAAGATGAACGCATCGGCAACACCGCAGGCTAATCAGGGCATGAATAAATCCATGATTGTCATGATGCCGTTCGTTTCGGCGTTTTTCGCATTCTCGGTGCCTTCGGGCCTCGGACTTTACTGGATTTATACGAATATTTTCATGATCGTTCAGGTGCTGATCCTCAACAAATTCTACAACCCGGTTAAACTTGCCGAAGAAGCCGAGAGGGTTTCTCAGCAGAAGCGGCAGCAGCGGATTGAAGCGGAGGGCATCGCCCCGCCGGAGGAAGAAGAAGCAGTAATGGAAGAAGCTACGCAGGAAGCTCCGTCGGAGTCGCAGAAAAAGCAGCTCCCCGCGAGGCCAAAGCCCCCCGCTCAGCGGCCAAAAAGCGGCAAGAACGACTCGAAGAAAAAGATCAAGAATCAGAATAAGCAGAGGCTCGCGGCGTCACGTGCGTATGATAATCAGAAGAAGGGCAAAGACGGCAATTGACGGGAGCCCGCTTTACGATTCGCAGCTACGGCGTTTGTGGCTTTGTCCAACAGAGTATTGAAAGGTTTGGTGAAGGCAGTGAGACGTGAGGTAGTTTCAACGGGACATTCGGTTGAGGACGCAATAGAAGCGGCCTGTGTACAGCTCGGGAAAAACAGGGAAGAAATCGAGTTTGAAATTATCGAGCTGCCTACAAAGAGGATATTGGGTATCCTCGGCGCGTCGTCCGCAAAGGTCAGGGTCTACGTTGATGAAACCGTAGAGGAACGTGCAATCACCTTTTTAAAAGACATTCTTGCAAAAATGGGCCTTGCGGGCGTCATCGTAGAATCCTACGAAAAAAACGAGGGGATTGTTCTTGATCTGGCAGGCGAGGGGATGGGTGCGATCATCGGGCACCGCGGTGAAACCCTCGACGCCCTGCAGTATCTCGTTTCCCTGGTGGCCAATAAGGGGGAGCAGGATTATTGCAGGATCACGCTTGATACAGGCGATTACCGTGAAAAGCGAGAGAAGACGCTTACCGCGCTGGCAAAACGCATCGCGGTCAATGCGGTGCGGACAAGGCGCAACCAGACGCTCGAGCACATGAATCCCTATGAACGGCGTATTATTCATTCCGCGGTGCAGGAGGTCTACGGTGCGACATCATGGTCTGTCGGGGAGGATCCGAACCGCCGTGTGGTCATCGGTGCCGGCGAAAGCGGCGAAAAGAAGCGCGCCGTAGAAAGAAAACAATAATAATAGAAAGTTTATGCAGGGCCCCCGCTTCACTTTTGTGCGGCGGGGGCCTTTCGGTTATCCGGAATCATTGAAAGCTAAGGGGGACGAAGCGATGCAAGGGGATGTGATCGCCGCCGTTGCGACGCCGCTGGGCGCGGGCGGAATCGGCATCGTGCGCATTTCGGGCGAGGGTGCGGCAGAAACGGCACAGAAGATATTCAGAGCGAAAAACGGCAGGAAGCTTGCCGGGATGAAACCGTATACGGCGGCATACGGCTTTGCGGTCAACGGCGATGAGACGATTGACGAATGCATCGCGCTCGTTTTCCGGGCGCCGAAGAGCTTTACGGGAGAGAATGTCGTCGAGCTTTCGTGCCACGGCGGAGTCTACGTGATGCGCCGACTGCTTGAAGCGGCGATCCTTGCCGGGGCAAGGCTGGCGCAGCCGGGGGAATTTACAAAGCGCGCGTTCCTCAACGGAAGGCTTGACCTGACACAAGCCGAATCGGTGATGGAGCTGATCTCGGCGCAGTCGGATTCGGCGCTGCGTGCGGCCAACAGCAGGCGAGAGGGCGCGCTTTACAGAGAAATCGCCGCGATCAAGGCGCGGCTGGTGGAGACCGCGTCGGAGCTTGCCGCCTGGATGGATTTCCCCGACGATGTATCGGCCCCCGAGCGCGGCGCCCTGCACGCCTTGCTTGAGCGGGACGCCGAGGCCCTTGACGGATACCTTTCCGGCTACGAACGCGGCCGGATTCTGCGCGAGGGCGTCGATACCGTTATCGCGGGGAGAGCCAATGCGGGCAAATCCACGCTGATGAATCTGCTAGCGGGCTGTGAGCGGAGCATTGTGACGGCGCAGCCGGGCACGACGCGTGACGTGATTGAGGAAGCCGTGAGCTTTGCGGGCGTCGCGCTGCGGCTGTCGGATACAGCCGGCATCCGCAGCGCACAGGGGGAGGCCGAAGCGCTCGGGGTTGCACGGGCAAAGCGCCGCGTCACCGAGTGCGACCTTGTGATCGCGGTCTTTGACGGCTCAGCCGCACTTGATCAGAACGACCTTGAGCTGATCGGGATGCTCGAAGGGCGCGCGGCGGTGGCGGTCATCAATAAAGCCGACCTCCCGCAGGTACTGGATGAAGAAGTAATCGGCAAGTCTTTCACCCGTGTGGTGCGGCTCTGCGCCAGGACAGGGGAAGGCCTTGAGGGCCTGGAGAAACAGATACGGCAGCTGACAGGCGCGGCAAACTTCGATTTCGGCACAGCGGCGCTGGCAAACGAACGACAGCTTCAATGCGCCACGCGCGCGGGCGAGGCGCTGAGGAGCGCCATAGAAGCGGTGGATGCGGGGATAACGCTCGACGCCGTTTCGGTCTGTATCGACAGCGCTGTTTCGGCGCTCTGCGAGCTCACGGGCGAGCGGGCGGATGAAGAAATCATCACGCGCGTGTTTGAACGTTTCTGCGTGGGGAAATAGGCATCCAGCAATGCCCGGCAAAAGGATGAAAGGAAACACATATGGAATATCAGGCAGGAGAATACGACGTGGCTGTGATCGGCGCGGGGCATGCGGGCATCGAGGCGGCGCTCGCGGCGGCAAGGCTCGGCTGCACCGCTGTTATCTTTACGATCAATCTGGATGCGGTGGGCAACATGCCCTGCAATCCCTCCATCGGCGGCACGGCGAAGGGCCATCTCGTGCGGGAGATCGACGCGCTCGGCGGAGAAATGGGCCGCGCCGCCGACCAGACTTTTTTGCAGAGCCGCATGCTCAACCGCGGCAAAGGCCCCGCCGTCCATTCGCTGCGTGTGCAGAGCGACCGGCGCGCCTACCACGCCTATATGAAGAAGACGCTTGAGCGCATGAAGGGGCTTGCGCTCAAGCAGGCGGAAGTCGTGGAGATACGCGCGCAGGGCGGGCATGTGAGCGAAGTGGTCACACAACTCGGCGCGGTCTATCGCGTGAAGGCCGTGGTCATTGCCACGGGAACCTACCTGTCGGGGAAAATCCACATCGGCGAGGTTTCCTACGAAGGCGGGCCGGACGGCATGTTTGCCGCGAGATCGCTTTCCGCTTCGCTGCGGGCGCTCGGCCTCACGCTTATGAGGTTCAAAACGGGCACGCCAGCGCGCGTAAATCGCAACAGTATTGATTTTTCCCAGCTTGCGGAGCAGGCCGGCGACAAAAAGATCGTCCCGTTCTCCTTTGAAACCGATTATGAAATGAAAAACCGAGTCGTCTGCCATATCGCCTATACCAACGAGAAGACACATGAGGTCATACGCCGGAATCTCGGGCGTTCGCCGCTCTATTCGGGGCGCATCGAGGGGGTCGGACCCCGCTACTGCCCGAGCATTGAGGATAAGGTCGTCCGCTTTGCCGAAAAGGAGCGCCACCAGATATTTATCGAGCCCCTTGGCATCGACACCGATGAAATGTACCTGCAGGGAATGTCTTCGTCGTTGCCCGAGGAGGTGCAGCTCGAATTCCTGCGCACGATCAGCGGGTTCGACCAGATCAGCGTGATGCGGACTGCCTACGCGATCGAGTACGACTGCATCGATCCGCTGGAGCTAAGGCCGACGCTGGAGACAAAAAAGGTGGAGGGGCTCTACGGCGCGGGGCAATTCAACGGAACCTCGGGCTATGAGGAGGCGGCGGCGCAGGGGCTCGTGGCCGGGATCAATGCCGCGCTCAAAATCAAGGGTGTGCCGCCTCTGCTGCTTGACCGGGCCTCGTCCTATATCGGCACGCTCATCGACGACCTTGTCACGAAGGGGACGAACGAGCCCTACCGCATGATGACCTCGCGCTCCGAATACCGCCTGGTACTGCGCCAGGATAACGCCGACGAGCGCCTCACGCCGAAGGGATATGAAATCGGGCTGATCTCGCAGCAGCGGTATGAACGGTTTCTGATAAAACAGCAGCAGATCGAATGCGAACGGAGCCGAGTGGAGCAATTTGTCGTGCCGCCGTCCACGCCGATCAATGAATTCCTCGCTGAAAAGGGAACGGCGCCGATTACAACGGGGATGCGGCTTGCGGAGCTCATCCGGCGGCCGGAGCTTGATTATGCTTCGCTGGCGCCGTTTGACCCGGGCCGCCCGGCGCTGCCGGAAGCCGTCTGCGAACAGGTTGAAATCCAGCTCAAATACGAGGGTTACATCCGCAGGCAGCAGGCACAGATCAATGAGATGCGGCGGCTCGAAAGCAGACCGATCCCCGCGGGCGTCGATTATACGGCCATCCGCGGGCTGCGGATCGAGGCACGCGACAAGCTTGAGAAGATCAGGCCCCTGAGCATCGGGCAGGCTTCGCGCATTTCGGGCGTGAATCCCGCCGATATTTCGGTGCTGCTGGTATTTCTGGCGGCAGGAGGGCACGGGAATGTTTCACGTGAAACAACGGAAGGAGGCGAACACCAAAAATGACGGATGAGCAAAAGGAGCTGCTTCAAGGCGGCATGGAGCAGATAGGCCTTGAATGCACCGCGCAGCGGAGCGAGGCCTTTGGCCTGCTGGTGAGCGAGCTGGTCGAATGGAACACACACGTCAATCTGACGGCGACGGCGACTCCAGAGGAGATTATAAAACGGCACCTGCTTGACAGCCTTTCGCTGATTGACGCCTGCCGGCTGGACGGCGCGGGCAGCCTCATCGATGTCGGATGCGGGGCGGGGTTTCCGGGCCTTCCGCTGAAGATCATGATGCCGAAGCTGCAGGTCGGCTTTTTGGACAGCACGGAGAAGAAACTAAAATTTATTGAGCACATGGACGATCTTCTCAATATCAAGAATGTCGAATACCTCCATATGCGTGCGGAAGAAGCGGGGAGAAGCGCGGCGCATCGGGAGAAATATGACGCGGCGGTGGCGCGTGCGGTAGCGGAGCTTAGAGTGCTGGCAGAATATTGCCTGCCGCTGGTGAAGACGGGCGGAGTCTTTGTCGCAATGAAAGGGCCGGACGCGGCGCAGGAGCTCGACGAAGCACGCGGCGCCATTGACTTGCTGGGCGGCGAGGTGGAAGCGGTCAGGCGTTTTACTCTGCCGATGACGGAGCTCGGAAGAACAATTATTATCATCAGAAAGCGGAAGCCGACGCCGGAAAAATATCCGCGCCCAAACGCAAAGATCGAGAAGAAACCCCTTTGATGGCAACAGACAAAGAGGCAAGCCGCGGATGCATCATTTCATTCAGGCAACGGAACGAACAATTATGGTGGGTCTTGTGAGCCGACGGTACAAAAAGTGCCGGGCACGCAAGGCCTCTTTTCTGCATTTGGAAGAGAGACGAAAAATGTCGAATATTGCGATGGAAATAGATGGAAATATTTCCCCGGACATGATACAATAGATGAAACCGAAGGAAAGTGGACAAAGAGACACTGAATAGAAAGGAATGAAAAATCATGTTCGGGATAACACAGAGAGCCGGCGAGGGCTGCAGGGTGATAATGGTCGAAACAGGGAAGATTAAGCCGAATTCCTCCCAGCCGAGGCGCACATTCAATGACGAATCGCTTTTCAGCCTTGCGGAGAGCATCCGGCAGAACGGAATCCTTCAGCCGCTTTCCGTGCGGCAGAAGCAGGACGGCACCTATGAGATGATCGCCGGGGAACGGCGTCTGCGTGCGGCGATGCTCTGCGACATGAAGGAAGTCCCGTGCATAGAAATGAAACTTGACGATTCGCAGTCGGCCGTAATGGCTCTGCTTGAAAACCTGCAGCGGCAGGATCTGAGCTTTTTCGAGGAAGCGGAGGGCATCGCGAAGCTCATCGAGGTATTCAGGCTCACACAGGCAGAGGTTGCGCAGCGGCTGGGTAAAACGCAGTCGACCATCGCAAACAAGCTGCGGCTGCTGCGGCTTTCGGAGCCTATACGGACGCGGATAGCCGAGGCGGGGCTGACCGAGAGGCACGCGCGCGCCCTTCTGCGGCTTGACGAGGCGAAATGCCGGCCCGCGCTCGAAGCCATTATTGAAAAGGGGCTGAATGTTTCAGACACCGACCGGTATGTCGATCGCCTGCTTCTGCCGAAAAGCACGAAGGTCAAGCCGAAATTCATGCCGGTGGTCAAAGATATGCGGCTTTTTATAAACACCATGAAAAACGCTGTGAGCGTAATCAAAAAAGCAGGTGTAGATGCCGTTTCTCTGCAGCAGGAGAACGACGATTACGTCGAATTCATCGTGCGGATACCGAAGTATCAGAAAAGCCGGCAGACCGGCTGACATCAAACCATTAGGACGAAAAGCGGCCCGGAACTTGAATTGTTCCGGGCCGCTTTTGTTTCACGTGAAACATTTTTCGGTTTAGTCTTTCAATCGCAGCGGTCGTATGGTATAATCTTCATGAGTGGTACGAGCTTGCGCAAACTGACATCCGGGCTGAATTTCGATCATTCGGAATCTTTTCATAGGGCTGGAGGAAATTAATTGGGCAAAGTAACTGCGATTGCCAATCAAAAGGGCGGGGTAGGCAAGACAACGACTGCCGTCAATCTTTCCGCCGCACTGGGCGAAGCCGGAAAGAAGGTCATGCTGGTCGA
Organism: Clostridia bacterium; assembly: GCA_031292115.1. GTDB lineage: Bacteria > Bacillota > Clostridia > Oscillospirales > Ethanoligenentaceae > JARLHS01. Next base: position 15,555 of record JARLHS010000038.1, read on the forward strand.
CATCGACCCGCAGGGGAACGCCACAAGCGGCCTTGGCGTCAACAAGCGCACGGTGCAGAAATCCAGCTACGATCTGCTTTCGGCTGGTATGCCGGCGAATGAGATTATTCTACACACGCGGTATCAGAATGTTGATCTGATCCCCTCAAACATTTCACTCGCGGGCGCGGAGATCGAGCTTGTCGACGCCGCCGACCGTGAGGAAAAGCTCAAGAGAGCGCTTGTGCCCGTGCGGGAGGACTATGATTTTATCCTGATCGACTGCCCACCGTCGCTCGGCATTATCACGCTCAACGCGCTGGTGGCTGCCGACACGCTGCTGGTGCCTGCGCAGTGTGAATTTTATGCGCTTGAGGGGCTTTCGCAGCTGATGGCAACGGTACGCACGGTCAAGCGGCTATATAACCCTTCGATCGATATCGAGGGCGTGCTGCTTACCATGTATGACGGTCGGCTCAACCTCACGCTTCAGGTTGTGGAGGAAGTAAAGCGCTTCTTCCCGCGCAAGGTCTATAAAACCGTGGTGCCGCGCAATGTTCGCATATCGGAGGCGCCCAGCTTCGGGCAGCCGGTGATTTATTACGACAAATATTCCAAGGGCTCCGATGCGTACCGTGAGCTTGCACAGGAAATAATAGGACAGAACCGGTAGGAGGGGATGGGCCGATGAAAAGAGGGCTTGGCAAAGGGCTGGACGCGCTGTTTGCGGATAATTCGGAAGAGGCCGGCAACGGCTCGGTGACGGTTCGTCTCACCGAGATCGAGCCGAACCGCGCGCAGCCGCGCAAGAAGTTTGACGAGGATGCGTTGGAGCAGCTCAGCGAATCGATCCGCAATCATGGGATTCTTCAGCCGCTCGTCGTGCGCCCGGTGCCGGGCGCGGGCGGCTATCAGCTGGTGGCGGGTGAGCGCAGGTGGCGCGCCGCCAGGATGGCGGGGCTCACCGAGGTGCCCGTTGTTATTCGGGAGCTCAGCGACAACGAGGCGATGGAGGTCGCGCTGATCGAAAACCTCCAGCGCGAGGATCTCAACCCCGTCGAAGAGGCCGAGGGTTATCGGATGCTGCTCGAGAGCTACAGCATGACGCAGGAAGAGATCGCGGAGAGGGTAGGGCGCTCGCGCCCCGCCGTAGCGAACGCACTGCGCCTGCTCGGCCTTCCGAAGGACGTGCTTGAGATGGTGCGCAGCGGCAGCCTTTCTCAGGGGCATGCGCGTACGCTGCTCGGCATCGAAAACGGCGACCAGCTCAAAAAAACGGCGGAAGAGGTCTCGGAGAAGGGCCTTTCGGTGCGCGAGGTGGAAAAGCTGGTCAGGCAGGCGGCGCAGCCGGAAAAGGTGAAGCCTCCCTCACCGCAGAAGACGATGCTCGAAGGCGAAATAGAGCGTGGCCTGAGCGAGCAGCTCGGTAGAAAAGTGAAAATCACGCGCGGCAAAAACCGCGGCGTGCTTGAGATTGAATTTTATAACGAAGAAGACCTGAAGCAGCTTTCAATGCTGCTTTCGGGCGATTAAAAGATAAAAGCTCGACTTTATATCAGAAAATTCGCTGGAGGACGTGTCATTATGCTGGATATTAAATTGATCAGAAGCGACCCCGAGTTTGTAAAAAGCGCCCTTTTAAAAAAGGGTGAGGGCTATGATATCGATGCGATATTGAAAATAGACGAGGAACGGCGGCAGATCATCGCGCGCGCCGATGCCATGAAGGCCGAACAGAACGCCGAAAGCAGAAAAATGCCTCAGCTGAAGGCGGCAGGCCAGGATGTGTCTCAGTTGATGGCGGAGATGAAGACGCTTGCCGCGAAGATCAAGGAGTGCGATAACGAGCTCACGCGCCTTGAAGAAGAGCAGAGGAATCTGCTTCTCGAGCTTCCGAATCTGCCTGACAAAGACGTATGCGGGGGCGGGAAAGAAAACAATGTCCCCGTTTCCTATTTCGGCGAGGCACCGAAGTTCGATTTTCAGCCGAAAAACCATGTGGATCTCTGTGAAAAGCTGCACCTGATCGATTATCAGCGCGGCGCAAAGCTGGCAGGCTCCGGCTCCTGGATTTATACCGGAATGGGCGCAAGGCTGGAATGGGCGCTTCTGAACTTTTTCATCAGCGAGCATTTAAATGACGGCTACGAGTTGCTGCTGCTGCCTCATATGCTCAATGAAGAATGCGGCCTTGTCGCAGGTCAGTTTCCCAAATTCGCCGACGAAGTGTTCTGGATTCAAAACCCGACGAGCACCGACAGAAAATTTATGCTGCCGACCGCCGAGACTGCCCTTGTGAATCTTCATCGCGACGAAATCCTCAACGAGGACGAGCTCCCCAAAAAATATATCGCCTATACGCCGTGTTACCGCAGGGAAGCCGGCAGCTACCGCTCGGAAGAGCGCGGCATGATCCGCGGCCACCAGTTCAACAAAGTGGAAATGGTGCAGTACACCACGCCGGAAAAATCGGATGAGGCATTTGCCGAGTTGGTCGGAAAAGCGGAGAAACTGGTGCAGAAGCTGGGCCTTCATTACCGGCTGAGCAAGCTGGCCGCGGGAGACTGCTCTTTTTCCATGGCGCGCACCTACGACATCGAGGTCTGGATTCCGAGCATGGGGATCTACAAGGAGGTCAGCTCCGCTTCCAACGCGCGCGATTATCAGGCCAGGAGGGGCAACATCCGATTCCGCGACGCAGAGAAGAAAGTCCGCTTCGCCCATACGCTGAACGCCTCCGGGCTTGCCACCAGCCGTGTTCTGCCCGCCATTGTCGAGCAGTATCAGAATGCGGACGGCAGCGTGACAATTCCCGAAGTGCTGCGCCCCTATATCGGCGCCGACCGCATCCCAAACTGCTGAGCTTCAAATTTACCAGATCTCATTTTAACATCCCATTAAAACGCAGATCGGTATTAAAAACGGTGATCCTATGCTTCTTCCGGTATACACTTGCGATTTTGACATTACCTCCTATGAGCTCGATGCGCAGATGCGGCTGAGGCTTTCCTCGGTGCTGCGCTTCATGCAGGAGGCGGCGGGCCGCCACCTCGAAAGCAGGGGGCTCACCTATGAGTATATGCGTCAAAACGGCGTCGTTTTCCTCCTGACGCGCG
>JARLHS010000039.1 GCA_031292115.1 Clostridia bacterium
AACGCGACGGTCGAAAAAGTGACCACAAAGCCGAATGAGAGGCGCAGCCCCCCGCGCGCCAGGTAGCAGAGCGCCACCGCGTAAAAGACGGCGATAAAAAGCGCCACCGACGCCCCCAGCCCCCCGAAAAGGATAAATTCACAGAAAAGGTAGCTTACGATCAGCGTAAACGCCACAAAGACCGGCTCGGGCCATGCCCTGCGCCCCGGTGTCGGCAGGCTGTGTTCATTCGGATTGTTTTCCATCCGGCTCATCCTCTCTGTATTCAAGTAGCTCGCCGGGCTGGCAGCTCAGCGCACGGCAGATTGCCTCAAGTGTCGTGAAGCGCACGGCACGGGCCTTGTTGTTCTTCAGTATCGAGAGATTTGCAAGCGTAATATCCACCTTGGACGCCAGCTCATTCAGGCTCATCTTGCGCTTCGCCATCATGACGTCAAGGTTGACGATGATCGCCATGCGTTCCACCTCTTTCCCCCGGGCATTCCGTTGAAAAATCCATTGTTATTTTCATATGGTCAGCTCGTTTTCCTCCCTGATCTGCGCCGCGAGCGCAAAAAGCTTCGAAAGCACCAGCATAAAGAGCGCAAACAGAATAAAAATACCGGTGCAAAGCAGCGTCAGGATGGATGGTGAGAAAAACATCTTGAAGATGAAAACAACCGAAAGGCAGGATGCGTAAACCGCCGCATTAAAAAAGCTCGCCGCATTGCTTCGGCAAAACGGCATATCCCGCCGGATATTGCGCAGGATACGAAACGCCTCGAAAAGGAGACCCAGCATCAGCAGACCGCAGAGCATAATAAAGATCAGCATAAAAACGTAGCTGCCGCCCGGATGAGCGTCGCCGTAGGGCGTTCCCGCCAGAAAGCCAAGCTCGCCGTAGCCTTTGTCATAGGCATATTTCAGCCACCACGGCGCGGAAACGACCGAGAAAACATCGCACGCTGAAATCATGACGACAATCGCCGACAGAAACCGGGAAAGCCCTCTTGTCACGGTGGCGGACATCCCCACCCCTCCTTGTGTTTTACCATTTGTGCCTATTATATACTGGGTGTTTCTATTTGTCAATATATTTTTATTGTTTATCAATATATTTTTGCTCTGCCGCCGATGAATTGAAAAAGGGCCATTCAGACTCAGGCACTGTGTGCCCGAGCCTGAATGGCCCTGCCGACTGTTCCATTGCTGGAATTAAGCGGTACTTCCGCCGTTTAAATCTTGCAGCCTTTGAATTTCGCGAGGAACTGCTCATAATCTTCTTTGCCGTCGAGGATGGTAAGCTGAAGCCCTGCCTGTTTCTTCTCAAAAGGTTTGATGTGCTGAACTTCACCGTTCTCCATTTCGTACTTTCTGCCGCTGGCGTGGCAGTTGGCCGGTTGGATACCCAATACATAGTCGGAGGAGCCCATCGAGCGCCACTCGACCATATAGGGCAGATTCTCGGCGCGCGTGCGCACGCAGACGCCCAGGCCGAGCTTTTCGTTGTATTCGCCCGCATAGCTGTAGCCGTCGGCATCCGCCTGAATCTCATGCACAAAAACGGTTTCAGGCATGCCGTCGACAGGGTCAATCACGTTGCCCCAGTTTTCCAGCTCTTTTTTGGAGAAATCGCCCATCGGAATTACCTTTTTCGACGGGATGAATACCTTTGTTCCCTGCTGCAGGATCGGGAAGCCGACATTAACGTGGTACATAATCATAAACGGGGCTTCCTGGAAGCTCTCGTTTTCGATTTCGTCTTCCACATTGACGGTCTTTGTTCCCAGCTTCGTTGTGATCCTGCGCCGCAGCACCAGGTTTTCGCGGAAGAGCCCGTTGTCGCGCATCTCGCCGCCGACTCCTACGATATAGTCGTCGCCTTCCCATTTTTCGATAATGGAAATGTTCTCTGCGGGCAGGAAGCGCTGCCTGCCGTGGAAATAATCCACGCCGTTCTCATCTTCGTACTGTGCGCCGACATTGCTGAACCCGCAGGTGTAGATCATTCCGCCCGTCACGGAACGCAGGAAATTGATGCCGACCGGATCCGCAATCGCATTGCAGACGGGGCCCGCTTTCGACAGGAAATTGATCGGCATGCCCTTGTAGCTCAGATCAATCAGATCAAGGTTTCTGCTTTCCATGGATGTGAAGCGAAGTTGATTTGAGGTAACGTCGAAGATCTTGATGCCGCCGCTTTTCCCCAACAATATCTCGGATGACCGAACCCCGGCAAGCTGCCTGATGTTGCCCGTTCTCCTGAGCAGATCCTGCCTTGAAAAGAACTGTCCATTGATATACGGCATTTTACCACCCTCATCTGATATATTTTTTGTCGGCAAGCCGGCGCCTTTCAGCCTCCGGCCTGCCGTTTCGCCCGTTAGTCGCCTATTCCGGCTTATTGACGCACTGGCCGAGGGCGTCGTTTGCCGCTTCCATGATGATCTCGCTCACCGTGGGATGCGGGTGGATCACATCGGCCAGCTCCTCTATTGTCGACTCCAGCTTCATCGCGGTGCAAAGCTCCGCGATCATATCGGTGGCTCTCGGCGCCATGATGTGCGCGCCGAGGATTTCACCCGTTTTCTCGTCGGTTACGATCTTGGCAAGGCCTTCCGTCTCGCCCGCGATCTTTGACTTGCCGTTCATTGAAACGGCGAATCTCCCGATTTTAACACTGTGGCCGCCTTTCACCGCGTCCGCCTCGGACAGGCCGACCGTCGCAATCTCCGGGCTCGTGTAGATGCAGCCGGGCACTGCGCCGCTGATCTTCTTTTCCTGCCCCGCTGCGTTCGCCGCCGCGACAAGCCCCTGTGCCGAGGCTGCGTGCGCGAGCAGCACGCGGCCCGTCACGTCGCCGATGGCATAGACGCCCTTTATCGGGGTCTCCATGTGGTCGTCGGTGCGGATAAAGCCGCGGTCGGTTTCGATGCCTAGATTCTCAAGGCCCAGGCCCTTTGAATTCGGCTTCCTGCCGATCGCCGCAATGACGATATCGCCTTCAACCGTCAGCTTCTTGCCCTGATATTCAAAGGCGCAGACGCCCTTCGCGCCGTTCTCAATCCCTGTTACGCGCGCGCCTGTGAATATTTTGATGCCCTTTTTCTCAAGGGATTTCCTCAGCAGGCCCGATATCTCCGTATCCGTGCCGGGCAGGATATTCTCCATCATTTCGAGGATCGTCACCTGCTTGCCGAGCGCCGTATAAAGCGAGGCAAATTCCACGCCGATGACGCCGCCGCCGATGATGACAATGCTCTCCGGGCAGGTGGCCATGGCGAGCACGGCATCGCTGTCGAGCACCTTTTCACCGTCTATGCCCGGTATCGGAGGAATGGACGGCATCGAGCCGGTCGCGATGATGATTTTATCCGCATGGAGGACACAGGGCTTTTCACCCGTTACCTCAATGGTGTTCTTATCCTTCAGATAGGCTTTCCCGCTGTAAATAACGCCCTTGCGGCCCTTCACAAGCATTTCAACGCCCGAGCGCAGCTGCTTGACGACCTTGTCGCGGCGCGCGGCGATCTTTGAATAGTCAAACGCCGCGTTCTCGGCCGAGATGCCGTACGCGTCGCAGCTTTTTACCGTCTGATAGACTTCTGCGGAATGCAGCAGCGCTTTTGTGGGAATGCAGCCGCGGTTCAGGCAGGTGCCGCCCATCTCACGCTCCTCGATTACCGCGGTTTTCAGCCCGAGCTGCAGCGCACGCGCCGCAGCAACATAGCCGCCCGGGCCTCCGCCGATTACCACAAGATCAAATTTTTCGTCCATACCCAATCGCCTCCGGATTGATTTCATTATTTTGAGGGGGACTGCATGCGTCCACGCAATAATGCCTGCCGCAGCCGTCCCCCTCAGACACTTCCGGGCCTGCCGCGCCTTGAAGGCTTTTGCCCTCACGCCTCCGCCCGGACGCCGGATCAAATCGCATTGCGGCAAAACCGATGAAACTCTTCTTCTGTCTGCTTAAGCGATGCTTTCGCCGAATCACAATCGGAATTGCCATAAAACCTTCAAAATAGAATGCCTGTTACAGCAGCAGATAAGGGTCGGAAATGATCTGCTTGACCCTCTGCAGGAACTGTGCCGCCACCGAGCCGTCGATCAGTCGGTGATCGTAGGTCAGGCTCAGCGTCATGATCGGCCGGATCACGATGGAATCACCGATCACCACCGGCGTTTTCGCGATCTTGCCCACGGCGAGGATGGCGCTTTCCGGCGGGTTGATGATCGCGGTAAATTCGTCGACGTCAAACATGCCGAGGTTGGTGATGGTAAAGGTGCCGCCGGTATAATCGTTCGGCGCGAGCTTGCCTGTTTTCGCCTTCTCAATCTGCGCCGCGGAAGCTTCCGACAGCTGCCCGAGCGTCATCAGATCCACATCGCGCACCACGGGCACAATCAGCCCGTTCTCTACCGCGACGGCGATACCCATATTCACATAATCCTGCATCAGGATGCCTTCATCCCTCAGCGAGGCATTGACCATCGGGAATTCCAACAGAGCTTTTGCCGTGATCTTGATCAGGATGTCGTTGAACGACACCTTCTCGCCGTCCGCCTTGAGCTTCTCGCGCAGCGCGATGACCTCGGTCATATCCACCTTCATGCGGTGGTTGGCCTGTGCCGTCTCGTGCAGGCTCTTCATCATCCGGTTTGAAAT
>JARLHS010000040.1 GCA_031292115.1 Clostridia bacterium
AAATACATCTGTCGGCAAGACAGCGGCCATGGCCGAAAATCAGCCGCCCTTCAGCGGATACGAATGCATATTGCGCAGACGGCTCCGGGCATCGTCCGCTATTTGGATGACGCGCTGCTGCTGCTGCCAAGTATGAATGCCGCGCCGCCCGCGCCGCCCGAGGTATCCAGATACGTCTGAGGCACGCTTCCGACGATGACCGTCTCGGCGACGCAGAAGCTGCTTGAAATCTCGGTGCCCGCCGTGCAGGAGGCAATGATGGCCGAAACCGTTGTTTTCACGTTGAGCATGATCTGCAGGCGCGTCTGATTGATGCCGGCCGATGAAAAAACGCTGGAATATTCAGCGGTGATGCTGCCGAACGGACTGAGCTTTACGGCAAGCTTCGGGCCGCGGTTTGTGAAGACCGGCCCGCCCAGAACCGTGCCGAGCGGAATAGAGAGACTGCTTTCCGTGAGGGTGCCGAGCTCCTTCTGCGTTTCAAGGATGACGTCATATTTCAGCTTGTTCATTGTGTAGGGGTTGGATTGTACGGCCGTTATGTTTCCGCTGTCGTCCTTCTGGAACGTGACAAGGTCGTCAATACTTTCGCCGTCTTCCGAAAGCACCTTGCCGACGGCATTATTCATCGCGGCAACCGCGGTGATGCTGGCCTTGTTGAGGGCAAGCGACTTCATCACGGGCAGCAGCTGCATATTGAAGACCGCAAACAGCAAGAGCAGCACCGCAAGGATCAGCAGCAGCCACAACGTGAAGCTGTTGATCCTGTGTCTTGCCCGAAAACCTCTTCTCATGCGCCCACCGCCCGCCGTAATGCGTTTTCATTCAATTATATGAGCGCGGCGGGCGTATTTTGTTCCCGATCAAAAATAAAGCCTGCTGAATGCCCCGGGGAAATCGTTGCGGGCCGCCGGAAAATCCGGCGGCCCGCAGATGTATTGACGTTCCCTCAGCCCGCGCAAGGCGGGCATTAAAAAGTGAAGTCCACTTTTCAATGAAGAATGAGTGTTACAGAGCGATATTCAGTATTTTTTCAATTTTATCCGGCGTAATGGTGCCGTTCTCGCCAATAGCCGTCATACCGGTGCGCGTGAGGTTTTCCAGCACGCGGCCGACGACCTCCGTGCCAAGATGATAAGCCGACAGATGCACCGGCACGCCGACGGATTCGAAAAAAGCAGATGTCCTGAGGATGCCCTCGTCAATCGCTGCGTCCTCGTCTGCGCAGTCAAGGCACCATACGCGCCGGGCGTACTGCAGAAGCTTTGCCCGCTTTTCATCCTTCATCACGGTCAGCAGGGCGGGAAGCACTGGCGCGAGCGTGCGCGCATGGTCGATCCCATACAGAGCGGTGATGGCATGCCCGATCTTATGGGATGCCCCGTCAAGCGGGACTCCGGCTCCGATATATCCGTTGAGAGCCAGTGTCGATGCCCACATCAGATTGGCGCGCGCATGATAATCCTGCGGCGATTTCAGCGCTTTCGGTCCTTCTTGTATCAGGGTCAGCAGGAGGCCTTCGGCCCAGCGGTCTTGGATCAGGGCATCATCGGGGTAGGTCAGATACTGCTCCGTGACATGCACGAAGGTATCGACGATACCGTTTCCGGTCTGCCTTTCAGGCAGCGTAAAGGTGAATTCGGGATCCAGCACCGAAAACCTCGGATAAAGGAGCGTACTGCTGAAGCCCAGCTTCATGCAGGCCGACCTGCGTGTGATGACGGCACCGCAGTTCATTTCCGAGCCCGTGGCAGGGAGAGTGAGTACCGTGCCGAATGGGATGGCTTCGGATATGGGAGCTCTTTGAGATGGAATCATCCAGGGGTCTGCGCCTTTAAAAGGCGCAGCAGCGGCTATGAATTTGGTGCCGTCGATGACAGAGCCGCCGCCGACAGCCAGCAGAAAATTGAATTTCTCCGCTCTAACCAGTGTGGCTGCCTTCATCAGCGTTTCATATTCCGGATTAGGCTCGATGCCGCCGAATTCAACGGTGTCGAAACTGGTAAGCGCGATTTTGACCCTGTCGAGCAGCCCCGTGCGTTTGACCGAGCCGCCGCCGTAAAGGATCAGCACCTTCGCGCCGGCAGGAATTTCTTGCTGCATGCACTCAAGCTGCCCTTTTCCAAAAAGGATTTTTGTGGGATTAAAAAGGGTAAAATTGTCCAATATTGTTACCTCGATGTTTTGAATTGTCGGTTTGGGTGGCCGTCGATAAGCGGCCAGTAAGTACCGGAACCCCCCGTCACAGCCTGTTTGACCGGATGATTGAAATCAGCAGCCAGAAGCCGATCACCGCTGCGCCGGCATAGCCCGCGAGGCCGACCAGCGAAACCCCGTGCAGCTTGGGCCCCGCGTTGGAAAAAAGGATAAGCGACGAGCCGATGATCAGCGACGCGAGGATCAGGCTGAATACGATGCGGTTCACCATACGGTTGAGCCGCTCGAAGATTTCATCCTGATGGCTGTAATCCATCTTGACCTTCAGCCGGCCGGCAAGCGCGCTGTTGACGAATTCGAGCATCTTGGCGGGGATTTTTGCCCCTGTGGAAAAGAGCACATACAGGCTTTCAAGCTGTTCGAGCATATCCTGTTTCCCGGTTTTGCGCGAAAGCACGCGCCGCTTGGCATAATCGACGGCAAGGCCCATCACGTTGATTTCGGGCGCGATCCTGGCGACGACGCCCTCGATCGTGATCATACCCTTGCCGAGCATCGTCATCTCGCGCGGCATCGAGATGCTGTTTTTTTTGCAGACGTTAAAAACCTCGCTGATGATCTCGCGCACATTGATGTCGTTGAGCGAGGCCGAAATGTATTTGTTGTAAAGCTCACCGACGTCTTCGTACAGCAAGTCGGTATCGGTTGAATTTTTGCGAACGCCGATGCGAAGGATCGCCTTGGTCATCGCGTCCACATCGTTTGTGGCGATGCCGAAGAGAAAGCTATTGAATTTCTCCTGCATGCCATGGCTGATGCTGCCCATGATGCCGAAATCGATATAGGCGATCTTGTTTTCCGCGATCAGGATATTGCCCGGATGAGGGTCGGCGTGAAAGAAACCATCCTCAAAAACCTGCCGGAAGTAGTTGCGCACGAGCTTTGTGCCCATATCCGATAGGTCGTAGCCTTCCTTTTGCAGCGCTTCGGCATTTCCGATGCTGATGCCGTCAATATAATCCATGACAAGGACGTTTGACGTGGTATAGGCGTCGTAGACCCCTGGGCAGGTGATATACCGTACACCGCTGTTGTTTTCACGAAATTTCCTGATATTTTCCGCCTCATTGAGGAAATCAAGCTCTTGCCGCGCGGTCTGCCCGATCTCCTGCATCATGTCGCTGAAGCTGATGATGTTGGTCAGCGGCAAAAAGCCGAGCAGTCTGCTCAGCGATTTGAGGATGGCGATATCTTCCGTCATCGTTTCGCGCGCCCTGGGCCGCTGTACCTTTATCAGGACGCCGCGGCCGTCGGGCAGACGAGCGCGGTGAACCTCGGCCAAAGAGGCGCTCGCAGCCGCCTTTTCGTCGAATTCGGTAAACAGCTTGTCCAGCGGGGCGTGAAGGTCGTCTTCGATCACCCTGCGGATATCCTCGAATTTTTCGGGGCGGACATCGTCCTGCAGCCGCCGGAATTCACGGATATACGAGTCGGGGAGGATATCGGGGCGCGTTGAAAGGATCTGCCCGATCTTGACAAAGGTAGGCCCGAGCTCCTCAAAGGCGAGCCGCATGAGAGCGGGGTCGGCCGCGCTGCGCACCCCGTATTTGAGAAAGACGCCGATGATTTCCCGAGCCCTTTTTGTTCTATGCCTGCTTTTCATGGTCACATCCCGCGCATATCCCGCCGCGGAGAGCGCTTATTTTTTCTCAAGATTGTCAATGCGCTGCCTGATCTCGTCGAGATCCTGCTTCGTGGCGAGGTTTAGGCTGTCAAGGGTCTTTTTCAGCAGCTCGGAAGTGAGGGGCGCGGAGCCCATTTCCGCTTTTTGGGTATCGATCTTTCTTTTAAGCTCCTCATTGAGCTCGCGGCCCTCGCTGATGGTGATCTCGCCCTTCTTGACGAGCTCATCCACGAGGCCCTGGGCCTTTTCATAG
>JARLHS010000041.1 GCA_031292115.1 Clostridia bacterium
CGGAGGATATATTGTTTTCAGCCGTGGTCGCGTCCAGCTTGAAAAGGCTCTGGCTCTTGCTGACCAGCTCGTTTTCCGTCACATACACATTCGTGATGGTGCCGCTGCTCGAATTGATTGCCACTGAGCTCACAAGCGCAAGCGTGCCGCTTCCGATTGTTTTGCCGCTCTTCTGGACAGTCGCACTGTCGCCTATTCCGGGCACATCGGTGCCGATGGTGACCGTGTCGCCCTGATTTCCCACCGCCGTGACGGTGCCCGAATAGGTCTTGCCATTGGTAGTATCCGAAACCGTTACCGTTTCGCCGACCGAAAGGCTCTGTGAACCCGATGAACCCGATGAACCCGACGAGCCCAACGAGCCAAACGAGCCCGACGAGCCTGACGCGGAAACCGTTACGGTCATCGCGCGCTTGGTGGAAACGACCGCGAGGCTTCCCAGCGACTTGAGCTGGGAGACGTCGTCGCCCACCGAGACGATGATGGATTTTACCCTGCCTGCGATCGGAGTCTTAATATACAGGCCGGCAAGGCTCGCCTGTGCCTGCTGCAGCTGCAGCTGCGCGGAAGCAAGCGACTGTTTCTTTCGCAGCACCGTCTGTGCCGACGTCGTATCGTTGATCTTCGCAATGACCTGCCCCGCCTTCACGGCGTCGCCCTGCTTGACCGGCAGGCTTGTAATGGTGCCGGCGTTGGCGGATGTCAGGCTGTAATCACTGGTATCTGTAACCGTGCCGCTGCCGGAAATGGTAATGTTGATATCCCCTGTTTTGACAGTCGACGCGATGAATTTCGTAGTAGTATCCGCGCTGCCCGATGCCGCGCTGACCTTGACGACCATAATGATTCCGCCCGCCACCAGCACTGCGGCGACAGCAAGGACGATCCATTTGGTCGACTTCTTCTTTTTCTTAATCTTTGCCATATGATCAACCTCCGTTAAAAGTTCTGCAAGAACCGGATTGAATACCTGTTAATGATATAATTCAAATGTGATATAAATATAAAACGTTTATGGATTTTTTATGAATTTTTACGGATGAAGGCTTTATCTGCCATTTACATGACAATACGCATGTCCGTTTTTCATCTTCTGCGCATTGATTTGCCGGGCACGGGCAGCATAATCATACGGAGAGAAACGTCTGAAATGTAAATTTTTCAAACGGGAGTTTCGCTCTTTCGCACCGAACGGCGCGGCGCGAATTTTTCTCGCTGCCAAAGACCACGGGAAGAACATGGCCAGGACTTCGAGCATTCTATAATGCGGATCGCCGCTTTCGGCGATATGCAAAAACATGTAATGCCTTTGCGAAACTTTTATCAAACGGCTTTCCTATCGGCTGCCGACGTCCGCCGCAAAATGCGGCGGCATTAATCGGTAGATATCTACCGATTAAAAAGAAAATCGTATAAAAGGATGGCCATAAAAATGAAAAGTGAAAACAGAAAGGTTTTGCTCGTGGGCACGGGGCTTGTCGGTATGAGCTACGCCTATTCGCTGCTCAACCAAGGTGCCTGCGACGAGCTTGTGCTGGTGGATATCGACCGGAAGCGCGCCGAAGGCGAGGCTATGGATCTCAACCATGGCCTCGCCTTCTCACCCTCGCATATGAAAATACGGGCCGGCTGTTATGACGACTGCGGCGACGCCGATATCGTCACCATTTCGGCGGGTGTGGCACAAAAGCCAGGAGAGCCGCGCATGGAGCTGCTGCAGCGCAACACGGGCGTTTTTAAATCGATCATCGAGCCAGTCCTCGCCTCGGGCTTCTCCGGCATCCTACTTGTGGCGACCAACCCTGTCGACATTATGACGCACGTAGCGCTGACACTTTCGGGTTTCAACCGCCGCCGCGTCATCGGAACAGGCACGTCGCTCGATACCGCGCGCCTGCGCTATATGCTTGGTAAATATTTTTTAGTCGACCCCCGCAACATCCATGCCTATGTGATGGGTGAGCACGGAGACAGTGAATTTGTGCCGTGGTCGCAGGCATTTTTCGCGACGACGCCCGTAATGCGGCTCTGTGAGAAATCAGGCGTCAAGGGCATGTGCGACGGGATGTTCGCCATCGCAGACGAGGTGCGTAACGCCGCACAGAAGATCATCGAGGCAAAGAAGGCGACCTATTACGGCATCGGCATGGCGCTTGTGCGCATCACAAAGGCGATATTCGGCAACGAAAGCAGCGTGCTCACCGTTTCCGCCTTGCTGGACGGCGAATACGGAAGGCATAACGTTTATGCGGGCGTGCCCTGCATCGTCAACCGCAAGGGTATCGACCGTATCCTCACCCTCTCGCTCACCCCGGGGGAAAGGGCGCAGCTCGATCATTCCTGCGACCTGCTCGAAGAAGCCTACGCCGGTATCCGCCTTAAATAGGGCAATGCCCGTGGCCCACTCATCCGAAGCGCCGTCTTGATTAGCGGCTAACGACCAGGGTATCGAAAAACCGATTTTGAAATTAAACAGCACAAAGGGCTTTCACCTGCTTCTCATGACGCCCATCCCCAGCATCTTGCCTGCGCAGGAAGGGGGCAACAGCAGCAGGGAGGATGATTAAAATTTTTCGGATTTTTAATCATCCTCCCTGCTGCCTCCGCTTTGTCTTCTTCATGCTGTTCTGAACGCTCAGCACGCTGTCGACAGGCTAAGCGTCGCCTGGATCAATGGGCGGCCCCGGGTTTATGCTTTTTGCCCTTGCCCGATCACCGTCAGCCGGTGAAGCGCGCGCGTGCAGCAGATATAGAGAAGGTTCCTGTCAAATTCGCCGCAGGATGCGTCGACGATCACACTGTCAAACTCCAAACCTTTCGCAAGCGCACAAGGCAGCACGAGAGCGCCCCTTGAAAGCCGCCCGTCCGAGCTGGCGATCAGCTTCGCCGTTTGATCCCCGCCGAGCAGCTCATGCAGCCGCACGGCTTCGGCAGTCGTTTTCGTAATCACAGCCGTCGTCGAGCCCGCGCTTTCCTGCCGGAGCTTTTCACGGATAAAATCAGCCTTTTCCTGTTCACAGGCAAACGCCGCCTCAAGCGGCTCTTCCCCGTGTCGCTCGACGCAGACGGGGCATTCCCCGCCGAGGATACGTGCCGCGTACTCATTGATCTCTTTTGTGGAGCGGTACGCGGTGGTGAGCAGTATGTGCCCCGCCCCTCTTTCCCCGAACGCCTCGACAATGTAGTCGAGGTCTTTGTGCCGCACGGCGGGATTGAGCGTCTGCATCGCGTCGCCAAGGATGGTGAAACCCGCGCGCCGGAAAAGCGACGCAAAGACCCGGTACTGCAAAAATGTATAATCCTGCGCCTCGTCGATGACAATCTGCCGGATCGTATCCGCAGGCCTGAGCTCGCCGAGCAGGCAGCGAATATAGAGCAGCGGCGCCGCATCCTCAAAACGCAGCCTGCCACCGGCGAGGCTTTGCCCGAATTCCGCACATTCATCCACACCGAAGCCGCCCTGCAGCAGCTGTGCATAGATACGGAAGGCGTCCGCCATGTTTTTTCGGTTGTATTCGGCCTCGAGCGCCAAAAAATCGCGGTACCAGAACATGCGCGCCTCGCACGTGATGGCTCGTTTATTCAAATAATAGCTTTCGCCGTTTTTTTCGACGAGCTCGGCGCTGAGCTCGATGATGCGCTGCTTTTTCACGCCGGCGAGCTTCGTGAAAAACTCCGCACGAACGCGGCAGAGCCTTTCCTCAATCGTCAGCCTGCGCGTCTGCGCGCAAAAGAGGCCGGACAGCTCCTCCCCCGTCACAACGGGCACGCCGCGGTAGGCAATCTGCGCGAACGAGGGCCCTTCTTCATCGGTTTGGGCCAGCCTTCGCTCGATTTCAAGCGTGAATTCACGCGAGCCCTTGTGTTTGGCGGCGGCCACGCGGCGTTCGGTCAGCGCGCCGCCGATCATCGACTCCATAAATTCATCGTAGCCTTCCCGGCCGATTGGCAGCATCCCGCCGACGAATTCCTCAAACGTGGTCTGCCGCACGTTTTTTTCGCCGAGCGACGGCAATACATCCGATATATAGTCGTTGAAAACGTCATTTGGTGAAAAGATAACGATATTATCCTCGCTGAGCCCGCTGCGGTGATGATAAAGCAGATAGGCGATGCGGTGCAGCGCGATGGAAGTCTTTCCGCTGCCGGCGGGGCCCGAGATGACCAGCACGCCGTTTTTTTCGTCTCGGATCGCCCTGTTTTGCTCACGCTGGATCGTCGTGACGATCGTGCGCATCTTTTCATCAACGTTGTGTGAAAGAATCTGCTGAAGGATCTCATCCTGGATTTCAAGCGAGCTGTCGAACATGGCGCTCAGCACGCCGTTATTAATCAAGAACTGCCTTTTCAGCGTCAGCTCGCCTTCGACCGCACCGACCGGGCTGCTGTAAGCCGCCCTGCCGTATTCGTAATCGTAAAATACCGAGGCGACGGGCGCGCGCCAGTCACAGACCAGCATTTCAAGGCTTTCGTCGTCAAGGAAGCTGAATTTACCGATATAGACAGGCCCGGCTTCAGCCTCGCCGTCCTCCCTGAAATCGATGCGCGCGAAGTATGGGCTCGGATAAAGCGCGGCCAGCCGATCCTGCTCCGACGCCCTCCGGCTGTATTCGTTCTCCTGACGCTGAAATTCCGCGCGCTGCGAGGGCTCCGGCGCCTGATGGGCATACTCATCCCATGTAAACTTGCGCAGGCCTACGATCTCTCTCTTGCGGCTCTGCAGATAGTCCTTATTCCGCCCGATTTTTGAGCGTATTTTTTCCCTCACCGCATCGATGCGCCGCTGCTCGCGCTCGAATTCCTCCATCATGATGACCGTCCTTTCAGCCGGAATAGGGATGCTTTGCCCGGGTTTTGATCGCGGTCAAAGGCCGCGAGGCAAATTTACGCCGCACCCTGCGGCGCAAAGGGGCAAAACTCCCGTTTGAAAGTTTGCTTTCAAACTTCGGCCCCCCAAAATGCGCGCCCTACAGCTCTACTATATCATGCCCGGGTATGGAATGAAAGACTTGATTTTTACCCGATTTTGTGCTATCCTAACCGCGAAAACGGAGTTGCGGCCGAATCCCGTCGCCCACTTCTAGCATGGCCGGGGATCCGGCATTCTCTTCGGTCTGCGGCAGGGAGGTTACAATGAATCTTTTTACGCTTCCCGAATATCTTCCGGAGCAGGAGCTCACGGAGCCGCTCTGCGGCGGGGAAACACGCATTGAGCGCATCGTATCCTGCGGGCAGCATTCGCCGGAGGGCTTCTGGTACGACCAGGCCGAGGATGAATGGGTGGCGCTGCTTGCGGGCAGCGCGACGCTTCTTTTTGCCGATACGGGCCTAGCGGAGCTTCGCGCGGGCGACTGCCTGCTGATTGGAGCGCACAGGCGACACCGAGTGGAACGCACCAGCACCCGGCCGCCGTGCGTATGGCTGTGCGTATTCGGCAGGCTCACACCGCCGGAAGACGGAGGGAAACTTGAAAGATAAATCTTTCAAACGGGAGTTTTGTCCGTTCGCACCGCAGGGCGCGGCACAAATTTTCATCGCGGCCAAAACATCCAGCCTTCTGCGAAAGGATGGTCATCAACATGAAATTCGTTTCGTGGAACGTAAACGGCCTTCGTGCCTGCATCGGCAAGGGTTTCACGGAGTTTTTCCGCACCTGCGGGGCGGATGTCTTCTGCGTGCAGGAAACAAAGATGCAGCAGGGCCAGGCAGAGCTCAGCCTGCCGGGCTACGAGCAGTACTGGAACAGCGCCGTGAAAAAGGGCTATTCCGGCACGGCCGTCTTCACCGCGAAAAGGCCCCTTTCCGTAAGCTATGACATCGGTATCGCGGAGCACGGGGACGAAGGGCGTGCCATCACGCTCGAATTCGCCGATTTCTTCCTTGTAAATGTCTATACGCCCAATTCGCAGAAGGAGCTGACGCGGCTTGATTACCGTATGCTGTGGGAGAATGACTTCCGCGCCTACCTGCTCAGACTCGATGCGATAAAACCCGTGGTCGTCTGCGGCGACATGAATGTCGCTCACCATGAAATCGACCTGAAGAACCCAAAATCCAACATCGGCAGCGCCGGCTTTACTCCGGAGGAGCGCGAGAAGATGTCGGAGCTGCTGGGCGCCGGCTTCGTGGATACGTTCCGCAGCCTCTACCCTAACCGCGCGGGCGCCTACACGTGGTGGTCGTATCTTTACTCCGCGCGTTCGCACAATGCCGGGTGGCGCATCGATTACTTTCTTGTCTCGGAGCGGCTCCGGGCGTTTGTCAACGACGCCGTGATCTATTCCGACGTTCCCGGCAGCGACCACTGCCCGGTAGGGCTTGATCTTTTTTAAGTGTTTCTTTACAGGGAAACCACGGGGGGACATTCCGGGCGGCAGTCATGTGTACGGAATGCCCTCTGCTTTTCGTAGCTTCCGTCAACTCCCGTATACCGGTGTTATTTTCGGCATGTTGAGGTGCGTCAGAAAAATATGCCATTCTCCTTTCCTGCTCATCGCCGAGTAATAAATGCTGGAAGACCCGTTTACATCAAGGATCGAGCTTCTGTAGATCATTCGGTTATCAAGCCTGTCTGCTCCCGAGGAAGGCGCCAGAATCATATAAGGCGCACTGAACCGCAGGCCGTCACGCGAGAACGCATAATATAGCCGCTGGTTGTCCAAATCAAACTGTCCCTTACGGTATGCTGAAAAGATGATTTTATATCCCTGGCACGTCCGGATGATATCCTGATGCCAGATATCGAAGCCTGTGATGCCGAGCGAGACGGCCACGGGGTTGGTCCATGTGGTAAGGTCGGCGCTCTCGGTGAAGTACAACTTCCCGTCGTCGTTGGAAAACCAGACCTTCCAGCCGCTGTCGTACAGCACGGCAGGACTGTAATACATGTAGCCGCCGCTGAGAACGAGGCGGGGCGCCGTCCATCTCGTACCGTTAACGGAGGCCATCATGTAAATACGGTTAATGGAGCTGTCGGCCTGCCCGCCGTGGCGCCGCGCCGGATTGTAGCGATACCAGAGCTCCATCGTCCGCCCGCACATTACCAGATCCGGGTCGGAATTATGCCCTCCCGAGCGTACATCCGCCGGAGAGCCGATCACGGGGTTTCTCAATCCCTTTGGAATGGTCCACGTAACGCCATCCTGCGATACGGCAAGCGAAGGGTTTTCATATTTGTCATTGGTATTCGGATAAGGCGTATACGACATCCAGTAGTTCCAGCCGTTCCAGCCGTTTTTAAAATACAGCACCTTCGGATGCATTGCCTGCCCGCTTCCATCGTAAGTTTTAATTGCAAGCGCGCGCAGAGCGTTCTTCGAGAAAAAATGATGCACGAAATTACCGCCCGCTACGCCTACGTGATTGCCATGGATGACTCTGCCGGTCTCCATTGTGCCATGTGAAATCGCCGGTCTCGCGCTTTTGTGCGGCAAATACTTTCCGTATGCGTTTTCGCTGCCAATCAGGCCGGCCGTGTGCCATGTGGAAAAAGGCTGTTTCCGAAATGGAAGGCTGCCGCAATCGCTCTGCCAAGCGGAGAGGTCGTCAAAGAAGTTTGAACAGCTTGTGAAAAGGAGCAAAATAATAATCAGAATGATCGATGCACTCCAATGTTTCAATGCCTGACACCCCGTTTTGTCAAATAAGAATTGTCTGTTATACTCGTTTTGTTAATTCGATACGGTTTAACTGTATTATTATATTTGAATTAAACATGTAAATAAAGTGATAATTGTAACATATCGGTTACTATTTTTGTTTTTATGAAAAAATGTGCAGTCAACTTCCACTCTTCCGGACGGCAATCATGAAATCGGGCGCGCGGCCGCCTTATTTCCTTTCGGTGCGCGCAGGCGTCCTAATTGCCGCGGCCGATTAATATAATAGGAGGAAGAACGTTTGCGGATGTGATCGCTGATGAAGAAACGGCTGAGGATCTGCGCCGTACTGCTGGTGCTTGCACTGGCTCTCTCGGCGACGCTCTGCCTGAGAGGTACGGTGCCCCCACCTGCCGCCGCCGCGGAGGCGTCGCAGCAGGGCTACATCAAATGGGTCGATTTCAATATCCCCTATGAGGCGCTGCAAAAGACGATGAATATCGACATCCGGTCTCACGGCACTGCGCTGCCGATCAACTGGATCGAGCTGCTGGCCCTCGCGGGCGTCAAATACGGCGGCAACTGGAAGAAATACAAGCCTGCCGACATCGATAAGCTCGTCGCAAAGCTGCAAAGCGGCAAGACGATCGCGGAGCTGACGGCCGGTATGAAATACTACAATTACTATTACGAGGCCTACAGCGCCGTGCTTTCAAACTTTCTGGGCGATTATGAGATCGAAATGCCCGACCCCGCCGACAACTCGGCGAAGATCTATGAAATAAAATACGGGCTGAAGGTCTTTTCACCGATCGCAAAGGGATTCGGCTACAGCCATTACGACGACTTCGGCGACTCGCGCTCGTTCGGCTTCACCCGCAGGCACCTTGGCAACGACCTGCTCGGCAGCATCGGCACGCCGGTCGTCGCCGTCGAAGGCGGGTACGTGGAATGCATCGGCTGGAACGTCTACGGCGGATGGAGAATCGGAATCCGCAGCTTTGACAAGAAGCGGTACTACTATTATGCGCATCTGCGCAAAAATCACCCGTACGCCGCCGGGCTCAAGGTGGGCAGCATCGTAAAATCCGGCGACGTGATCGGCTATTTGGGCATGACAGGCTACAGCACGACGGAAAATGTCAACAACATGACGAAGCCGCATCTGCATTTCGGCATGGAGCTTGTTTTCAATGAGGCGCAGAAGGAAAGCAACAACGAGGTCTGGATCAATGTCTACAACATCGTGAATCTTCTCTCGCAGAATCGCGTCGCCGTCAGGAAGGATGACACCACCAAGGAATACCACCGCGTATACGACTTCATGGATCTGCGCTATCAGGAGTATTATACTTCTAATCCATAGACATGCGCATAAAAGCGCATGTCCATGAGTGTCTAAAGGCCAGATTTTGAAGCCGGGCCGCGCAAAACTCTTACGCGCTTCTCATTGCGCCCATCCTCAAAGCCTTCCCGGCACGGAAGGGACAACCGGTGCGGAGGGATTATTGAAAATCCGATGGATTTCAATGACCCCCCCGCCTTGTCTAACCGGCACGCCTGCGCGCGGCCGCCGCGGGTTATTCTTCACGCCGCGCCTGCCCTCCACGTGAAACAGCCTTTTTATACTGAAAAGGGCTCATTGCTTCCGACTTGATAAAGTATTTAATAAAATGTGAGCCGTCATAAAATCCGCATTCCTGCGCAATCTGCGTGATCGGCATATCCGTCAGAGAAATCAGCTCCTTCGCCTTCCGGATGCGGTATGCCGTCACATACTCCATGGGCGTGCATTTACAGACATCCTCAAAATTCCGTGTAAATGTCGCGCGCGACATGTACGCGATCTTCGCGAGCGCCTCGACGGTTATCTTATCGCCGTAATGCAGGCGGATATATTCCATACATTTTACGACCGACCGCGATTGCCGGTTTTTGAGCGCGGACGTTTCACCGCCATTGTCGACCGATATGAAGTTGCTCAGCGCACCGATAATGGAGAGCGCTTTGGCATCCTTTATGATTTCCCTGCCTGCGTAAGGCATCTCGCAGGCGTCAAGCAGGCCCAGCAGCTCCGGCTCCAGCTGCTCCATCTGTTCCTCCGTCATGGTTAAAAAGAGGGCTCCGTCGAATTCGCTGCGCAGATAGGGGTCAATCTCAAATAATATCGAAAACCCGGGGAGGTTTTTCAGCTCCTGCGCATACCGGTCAAAAAAATCACAGGCGATCAGAATGTGGTAAACATCCAGAGACGACTCCTGATAATACCCATGCCGCACATTCGGGGGGATTACAAATACGCTCCGCGCCTGCGCGGGGCAGGCTTTGTTTTCAATATAATGCATGCCCGCCCCACGCAAAACGATATTGACCTCATAAAAGCTGTGTGTATGCATCCCGATGGAATAATTTTTATGGATAAACGCATGGATGTATTCGAGCTGACGATCACTGAAGCAGTCATCATAACTCCAGTATGATTTTTGCGGCTCGTTTTCCAGGGCCTTGGGATACATGTCATCACCCGCTATCGCTAATTTGAAACAATGTTACAATGATCTATGCCTGTATTACTATTATTGTATCATATTCCGTACTATAATCAAGTGGAACGATTGAGACAGGGTGATTGAAATGCGTATGGACCGTATGGAACAGAATGAAACCGCGGCGTGGTTTTTCAGCGTGTCGGAGCCGTATGCAGCGGGTTACTTCGAATACCCGGAACGCAGCCGGTTTTACAGGTTTTCCCGCGCGCAGCGGAAATTTTGGGAATTTATGACGCTGCCTGCGTATGACGGTGGGAAGCTATACCCATGCGGATTAAAATTCAACGACCCGTGCGCGGTGCTGCCCGATTACTCTTATACCATGGCAGTCAACT
Source organism: Clostridia bacterium (assembly GCA_031292115.1). Lineage (GTDB taxonomy): Bacteria > Bacillota > Clostridia > Oscillospirales > Ethanoligenentaceae > JARLHS01. The sequence continues at coordinate 10,483 of JARLHS010000041.1, forward strand.
GGCCGCTGCTCGAGAAAAAGGGCGGCCCGGGCGTGGAGCGGATGCGGGGCGTGATGAATGAGCTGCCGCCCATGGATACGCCCCATACGGTGGGAGGCAGCGGGTACACGCATTCCATCCCAAACTACGGGCGCATTATCCGCGAGGGGCTCAATGCTTATAAGAGCCGCGTGCAGGTGCTGCCGCGAAGCGATTTTTCCGCAGGGCTTCTGGATCTGCTCGAAGGCATCGGGATTTATCATGCCCGCGCCCTGCATCTGCTCAAGGCGTCGCATGCGCCCGCGGCACTGATTGAGGCCCTCGGGCGCATGCCGTTTTTGCC
>JARLHS010000042.1 GCA_031292115.1 Clostridia bacterium
CAATCCTCCATCTTCGCGAGAGGAGATTCCCCGTTGTCGGTCGGCTCGTACGAGGCGACCTCCGGCAGGCGCAGCGGCAGCTCGCTTTCGGGCAGCGGCACCCAGCCGCAGTGTTCGCAGTAAACGAGTGGGATCGGCTCGCCCCAGTAGCGCTGGCGCGAAAAGACCCAGTCCCTGAGCTTGTAGTTTACCTTTTCGCGGCCGCAGCCCTGCTCCGTAAGCCATGCGGTAATGCGCAGCTTCGCCTCGTCGACCGTCAGGCCGTCGAGCATGCCGGAGTTGACCATTACGCCGGTCGCGCAGTCGGTGAAGGCTTCCTTTTCAACGTTGCCGCCCTTCACGACCTCGACGACCGGAAGGCCGAATTTGCGCGCGAATTCCCAGTCGCGCGTATCATGCGCGGGCACGGCCATGATCGCGCCCGTGCCGTAGGTCATCAGCACATAATCGGAGATATAGATCGGGATTTCGGCACCGTTGACGGGGTTGACGGCACGCACGCCTCGGATCTCGACGCCGGTCTTGTCCTTCTGCACCTCGGTGCGCTCAAAATCCGATTTGCGCGCGGATTCGTCGCGGTAGGCGACGATCTCGGAAAAATTCTCAATCTGGTCTTTCCATTTATCAATGACGGGGTGCTCGGGCGAAAGGACCATATAGGTCGCGCCGAAAAGCGTATCGGGCCTCGTGGTGAAAACCGTGAGCATATCCGAAAGCGTCGTCGCGAATTCGACCTCCGCACCCGTCGAGCGGCCGATCCAGTTGCGCTGCTGCGTTTTGACGCGCTCGATGTAATCGACGCCATCCAGCCCTTCGAGCAGTTTCTCGGCGTAATCGGTGATCTTGAGCATCCACTGGCTCTTGACTTTGCGGATCACCTCGCTGCCGCAGCGCTCGCACACGCCGTTGACGACCTCTTCGTTGGCGAGCACCACCTTGCAGGAGGTGCACCAGTTGACGGCCATTTCCTTTTTATAGGCAAGGCCCTTTTTAAACAGCTGCAGGAAGATCCACTGTGTCCATTTGTAATAACCGGGGTCGGTGGTGTTGATCTCGCGCGACCAGTCGAACGACAGCCCGAGCGAGCGGAGCTGCTGCTTGAAGCGCCCCACGTTGTTCTTGGTGACGACCTCGGGGTGAATGTGGTTTTTGATCGCAAAATTTTCCGTAGGCAGGCCGAAAGCATCCCAGCCCATCGGATAGAGCACGTTGTAACCCTGAAGCCTGCGTTTGCGCGCGATGATGTCCAGCGCCGTATAGGAGCGCGGGTGGCCGACGTGCAGCCCCTGCCCCGATGGATACGGGAATTCCACCAGCGCATAATATTTTGGGAGGGAATAATCGTTTTTTGCATGAAAAACGCCTTTTTTCTCCCATTCATCCTGCCACTTTTTTTCGATTGCGGCAAAATCGTATCGCATTTACTTCACCGATTTCAAATTATTTGAGGAGCTCGGCGGAATCGATCGGCTTTCCGTCCGCCCAAAGGCGCTCAAGGTTGAAAAACTGTCTGGTTTCCCTGTAAAAGATATGGATAATGACATCGCCGTAATCGATAATAATCCATGATGCGGATTGCGTTCCTTCTATGCGTCGAGGCTCGACACCCAGCTCCGCAAGCTTTTGTTCAAGCTCTTCGGCAAGCGCTTTTACCTGCGTGGAGCTCCCGCCGCTCGCGATGAGGAAATAATCTGCGATGATACTGATGCCGTCAATGTCGATGGCACGGATATCCTCAGCTTTTTTTGCGTCGAGAATCTTTGCCGCCGCGGCAACTGTCTCATAAGAAGTCATAGAAGCCTCCATCTATACGATTTGGATTTAAATTCACGAAAGGTGCCCTCCGCGCCGGAAAGGCGTACATGCCCTATCGGGATAAAACCCCCGCCGGGCACATCCACATGGCGGAAAGCGGCTTCTCCGCGGCAGGGCTATTTTTTGGAAGAAGAGCTTTTGCTCTGCGAGCTGTTATAAAGATCCTGGAAGTTATCGCCCGAGCTCTCGCTCGAAGTGCTGCTGGAAGGCGACGACACCCTCTGCTCGATCTTGATGTCGTCCACCGTCAGATTCTCCCCGCTTGCCACAAACGATTTGTTGAGGATATTGACAAGCTGATCCTTGTAGATCGTGTAATACGAGAGCTTGTTTGACGGGTCGATGTAGGATGTGCCGGGCGAGGTATAGACCGTGACCTTGCTCAGATCCACTTTTTTTGCGGCAAGCCCGAATTCCAGCATCTGCAGCGTGGTCATATCGGTTTTAAAGTTCGGCGGCATGATCGTCGGCAGCACGTGCGTCGTGAGCGTGATCAGGCTCTGCTTCTTGAGCTTCGCGGCAAAAGCGGCCAGAAACGATTTTTGCGCCTGAAGACGGCCGATATCGCCCTGAGCCCAGGAGTGCCGGTCGCGCACAAACTGCTCCGCCTGGTTGCCGTTGAGATGCTGGAAGCCCTTTTTAAGATGGATGTGCAGATCCTGAGCGGAATCGTCGTAATTCATGGTGATTGGCACGTAGAAATCAATGCCTCCCACGGAATTGACAAGGTTGTCGAAGCCGTTTGTCGTCAGAGCGAGATAGTGGTCGATCTTGATGCCGAAATCGAGCTGGATACGGGCCTTGAGGTATTCCATGCCCGACACGCCCTTCGGCGGATGGCCGTAGATGGCGTTGTATTTTTGCGATATGACGTCGGGCCCCGCGTAAGTGTCGCGCGGTATCTGCAGCATGCTGATCTTGCCCGTCTGGTTATTGAAGCTGATGACCATAATAACGTCTGTCAGCAGGTTTGTTTTATCGATGCCGCACACCAGAAAGTTTGCGGTGTTGCCGCTCCATGCCTGCTGATTCGAGGAGGTGGCGACAGCCGAGATCTTCGAGGTGGTGCCCGACAGGGTGATCGCATTGCCGCCCTCGCGGAACGGGCGCCATGTGAGCGCAAGCACCGCCGCAATCGTCAGCACCGAGATGGTGATCACACTGATTGAAACGATTTTTACGACTTTATTTTTCTTTTTGCCCTTCATTTGCGAACTTCCTTTTAAACTTTAATGTTTGCGCACAGAAACTCGTTGCGCGCGTTGACGGTATCGATGTGCACCGTGGAGCCCTTTGCGACAAGCTCGGAAATGGAGAAGTCAAGCGCCGCGAGAAAGCCTCTGTCAAGCGACTGCGCAACCGATTCGCGCAGCTGAGCCACGCCTTCAAAGTTGCGGTCCGCCGAGATGAAATCGGCGAGATAGATGACCTTTTCGAGCAGGCTCATGCCTGCGCGCGCCGTCGTGTGATAACGCACCGCGTCGAGAATCTCCGCGTCGTCGATACCAAGCTCGTTTTCCAGCAGAGCGCGGCCCGAGATCGCATGCCAGAGCTTCGGTGAAAAGCGCTCCACATCGCTGAGTGCGATATGATATTTCTCAAATATCTCAAGGTGCTGCTCACGCGTATAATCCTTAGTGATATCATGCAGCAGGCCGGCTTGAGTGGCTCTTTCCGTCTGCGCGCCCCATGCGAGCGCGAGCAGGCGCGCCTGCTGCGAAACGGCGATACTGTGGGCGTACCGCTGCGGCGTGAGCTTGCCGTGAATAACCGTCTTACATGCTTCAATCTCCATTGCCGGTAGTATTCCCCTTTGAATGGTAATAATATCACGGGCTGCATCGTATCAATGCCTCAGGGCATTGAGAAAGCCTGTGCCGCAGGCACAGGTCAAAAAACACGTTGCGTTTTTTGAAAATCATCTGTTGCGGCAACAGATGCCGCAGCAGGCGTGCAAGCGATTGTCCTGGAAATGCTTTGTGGAGATTTCAAAGGAAAAATAGTATATTCCATCATACTACCATTACAGCGTTTTGTAAAGGCTTTTCCGCTCGATAAAGGCGCGCACATTCTCCGGCACGAGCCCCTCGATGCTCTCGCCGTCCGCGATCTTTTGCCTGATCTGCGTGGAGGAGAGCTCAACGGGCGGCAGGTGCTCGACGATGCATTCTGCGCCGTAACGCAACGAAAGAGAGCGTGCGCATTCCTCGAGGCGCGTACACCCGTCGCCGCGCCGCTGCGTGCAGCAAAGTGCGGCAAGCCGCGCGATCTTATCGAAATCGCGCCACTGATCAAGCGTCAGGAACATATCCGCCCCCATCAGCAGATAAAGCCTCGCGCCGGCGTAAAGCGACGAAAGCTGCTCAAGCGTTTCGGCCGTGTAGCTCCTGCCGCCGCGTGCAAGCTCGATGTCGCTCGTCTCAAGCCACGGCAGCCCCTCACAGGCGAGGCCGCACATTTTAAGGCGCAA
>JARLHS010000043.1 GCA_031292115.1 Clostridia bacterium
ATTAAACTGCGGATATAATTCCGCAGTTTAATGCCTGCCGCTCTGCCGCAGGTGGCGGCAATAAAAAAGCGATAAAATCGCTTTTTTATTGGAGATTGGTATTATCGCTTCGCGGTGCGTATTTACTTTTGTCCACACTCCTCAGACCTGCGCTGCTGCGTATGTCTGTCAAATAATCGTATGATTTTGTTTTACATCATCCGAAGGAGGAAAAACGGCATATGCCATCGGTTTTTATCCTCGGTGCCGGAGGCTGGGGCACGGCCCTTGCCGTCATGTGCGTAAAAAACGGGCATTCCGTTGCGCTGTGGTCCCCTTTTAAGGAAGAGCTCGAGGCCATCCTGCGCGACGGCGAAAATACAAAGCTGCTGCCCGGAGTCCCCGTTCCGGCCGATATCGGGCTGACAGGCAGCCTTGACGGCGTTGCGTCGGCAGATGCCGTCGTGCTCGCGGTGCCGTCATTCGCGGTGCGCGAGACGGCGCGGCGGCTCAAGGGTCTGCTGAAGCCCGGCAGCGTTGTCGTAAACGTGGCAAAGGGGCTCGAGGAGGATACCCTCAGGCGCCTTTCCGAGGCCATTGCCGAGGAGCTGCCCGGCTGCCGGGTCGCCGTGCTTTCGGGGCCCTCGCACGCCGAGGAGGTTTCACGCGGGGTGCCCACAGCCGTCGTCTCCGCCTCAAAATCGAAACATACGGCGCTTTTTGTGCAGCAGCTTTTTATGACGCCCTCTTTCAGGATCTATGTCAACAACGACATCGTCGGCGTGGAGCTCGGCGGGGCGCTCAAGAATATCATCGCGCTCGCCGCGGGCATCTGCGACGGCCTCGGCCTCGGCGACAACACCAAGGCCGCGCTGATGACGCGCGGCATCACCGAAATGGCCCGGCTCGGCGTGGCGCTGGGCGGCAGCGCGCAGACCTTCGCGGGGCTCGCGGGCATCGGCGACCTGATCGTCACCTGCACGAGCATGCACAGCCGCAACCGCCGCGCGGGGATCTTCATCGGCGAAGGCCTGTCTGCAAAACAGGCCATCGAAAAGGTGGGCATGACGGTGGAAGGCTACCGCACAACGCTTGCCGCCTATAAGCTTTCGCAGAGGGCGGGCATCGAGATGCCGATCGTCAACGAATGCTACCGCATTCTCTTCGAGGGGAAGGATACCAGAGAGGCCATCGAAGACCTCATGACGCGCCGCGGCAGGCATGAGACCGAGGATGCCTGGGTGTGAGTCACCCGTTTTACGAGCAGATCAGCGGCTGCGCCGCGACAAATCGCGCCCATAGCTTTGTGCTATGGGCGTTTTTAATTGTCTCTGAGACCCTCCGAAATCTGAAAGCGCAGGGCACTTTAACGATATCGTTTTTGCGGCGGGTGTTTATCAATCCGTAAATCCTGTATAACCTGCCTGCTTTATGCAGCATGGTTTACCGCAGGAACGGAAGGAATATTGAGCGCTTATATATAACAGAATAAGTTTTTAGTATATCTTACATAAGCACTAAGCAATTCTGTTATATATTGCGCATGTGCATTTGCGAAGCAAAATTTTGCACGCGCTTTGGCGTTTAGTCCGTTCTCTATATACAACTGCTCTTATATTAATTATTTATTCAGTTGTATATAGAAGCAGAACTTATTTGCAGTGCCGATTTACAATTACAAGAGCTTATTATATAATAATGGTAATACAGATCATTTTTAATGTGAAAGAGAAGTAATTTTATGAAAGTAATGCTAACATCTGCGGGGCTGGAGACAGAGAGTCTAAAAGATGAATTTATAAAACTATTACCAAGAATCAGGAAAGAAACTAAGGCTCTGTTTATCCCTACTGCTGCGATAAATGCAGATGCAATTAGCGTATTATCGGAATGTATAAATGATTTAATAAAATGCGCCATCAAAAAAGAGAATATTACAATTTATGACTTACACCGCCCCATGTCGTTTGATGAAGTGAGAAGCTTCGATGTTATATACATTTGCGGAGGAGATCCAAGATATTTACTTGAACGCATCAATGAACAAGGGTTCAATAAGGTTTTGCTTGAATACGTGAGAAATAATGGAATTTTATTCGGGGTAAGCGCCGGGAGCATCATTGCGGCACAAAACCTCGAAAATAACTTAGGAATTATAAATTGTTATCTTTCGGTTCATTGCGAGAAAGGCGATACTGCGGGGCTGGCTAATCTCTCAAATTGCCCCAGGATATGCTTAACGAATGAGCAGGCAATAAGTATAACGAAACTTGGTTGCGCATCCATTATCGAATAGTATGCTTTGAGTATAATCAGAAATTATTCCCTTTCATAATGCCTTCATAAGACGTCACCACAGAGAAGTTACATTTGGAAACTCTTATGTTGATTTAAAATTAAAGAGTTTATTATATAATATTGGTAATGCAGTTCATTATTGTTAGATGAGGGCGGAGATCAAAATGAGAATGAAGATATTATTATCGGCAATTGCAGTTTGTGCCCTCTTGGCGGGATGTGGGAGAGGGATTACGCCTCAACGGATCGGACAATTATCGTCAGCCCCAGCCGTAACAAACAGCTCAGTTTCATCTGAATCCGCCGCGTCATCCATTCCGGCCGTATCAAAAAGCTCAGATTCATCTGCGCAATTGAAGTCTATCCTCTCAAAATATACTTCACATCGAATCGTTTTTTTCAGAACATTGTTATTTGCGGCAATCAAAATGCTGCATTTGCGATAGTTGCAGGTCAGCAGCCCTATGAAGGTGATGTTTGGTATATCACTGCCTCAAGTACTCAGAAATTGAAAAGTAATATTGCATTTCCAGCCGACAATCAGCCGGATAAGCCCTCCTTTTGGACAGTTGACGGCGTTAAAATGTTTAAATGCGAAAGTGATGGCGGCGGCAGCGGCTCGGCATCATATGCCTGGTATGTAAAAGACGGGGAACCCATTGAGCTGCCATATACGGGCATGAGTCTCTCTTATATCGGTAACGGTCAATTTACATCAATAGGTGAAGGCTATGATTCAAATTTTACAGGGGGGATAGGGGCAGGGCACACCTATAAAGTCTATTACCTCTATTGGACGAATGGCGGTCTGAAAGAATATGGCGGGATAAAGATCACCCGGCAACAGCTGTTAAAGGTGAATGGCGCACAGGCGATAATGAAGGTAATTACCAAATCCGGCTATACTGTCGACGAAATTTATTATCGTGCCAACAACATCATTAATATCAATTACCACTCCGGCAATAAAAAGGACGGCAATTTTGACAATGTAACACTCGTATATAAAAACGGTGCCGTTACGCCTGAAGCGGTATATGGCTCAGATTCTGAAAGTTTACACGGGAGTAATTTGAGCGATTTTTCTTATGGCGGAATTTATCAGGCGGCATTTTTCCGCAGAATCGCTTCTTATCCGGATGGGTTCCAAATAAATTAGGTATCGTATCTATGGAGATAATCTGCAATCAATCTGCCGTATCGTATATAATGTGGATCATACATATTATTTGCTAAATAACAAACTTGAACGGTGCTTCTCAAGGAGTGACGTATATGAAGAGTTTTCTATTGGGGTTATTAAAGTACGTGAAGTGGCTGCTTTTGGTGTGGGTAATTACGGTTATCATCATAATCATAATATCAAACTATGTGAGTTGTAAATTGAAAGACCTTTTTTTATATGCCGGATTAATTTATATGGTTATAGGTGTTACATCGCTTTCGGGCAACATGCCATCACTTAGGAACGTTGCGACTCAACGCTTGTATTCAAAGTCTGAATCTGATGTCGCAGCAGATAATTATGCGTCTATGAATAGGAATACCTTCTTTTTTATCTTTATGGGCATTATAGGGTTCTTGCTGCTGATAATCAGTTACATTCTTCTTAAATATCCTATAAAAATACCTCACTTCTGAAGTTGTCTTCGAATTGATATCAAGCAACTAACCATTGAAAAGGAAAAATTATGCTTACATATATTTGGCCTGCTATTCTTATTGTTATATCCAATGTTGTGTATAACATTACGACAAAATCGACACCTGAAAACGCCAACCCATTTTTATCACTCACAATTACATATCTTGTAGGATCATGCTTTTCATTTATTGCTTATTTGCTATGGCACGAAAACAACTTGATAGAGAATATTAAGCACTTAAACTATACAAGTATTCTTCTGGGCTTTGCAATTGTGGGCTTGGAAACTGGCTATATTTATCTTTACCGTGCAGGGTGGAAAATTTCGATAGGCTCTCTTATGGTAAATATTGCTTTGGCTGTTGTACTCGTAATTGTCGGCATTCTTTTTTATAAGGAGCATATTACATATAAGCAAATTATCGGTGTACTGCTTTGTGTTACGGGACTAATTTTCTTAAACGTGAAAAGTTAAAAGTTCGGAAGAAGAGTCAGGTGAAAAGCAATCGCTGATTGAATAACATCGAATACACAGTCTGGTGCATAATTAGAACCTTAACATGAGTGCGCGTAATTTATATTAGGTGGGGAGTATGCTGAATTATTATTTCGTATTTGCATTGTTAGTTGAAACTATTTATCTTTGGATAAAAATGAAAACCTACAATAAAAATGAAAAAATATTTGAAAGTGAGAAGCCTTTAATAATAAAAACCAAGAGAGACATAATCATTCTTATCATTGCCTGGAATACGGTTGCCCTTGCTTCATTTATAGATTTTCTCCTTTCTTTTTGGGGCTTACATTATAATATATTGGAGCATTTACAGGGAATCGGCCTTCTTTTAACAATTATCTTTCTGGTTTTTGCCTTCATAATGTGCTTGATTAGAAAAATCAAATATAATCGACAATAAAGATGCTGCACAGTATGAGCAACCTGCGCAATCAACCCCCTCCGTAACCCCGGCATAAGCCGTCATCGCAGAGGAACCCCATGCGGCGATTCTGATACGGATGGATATCGGTCAAAAAAAGGTTTTTCATGGGCCGGATCTTCCGGCCCATGAAAAACCTTTTAAATTCCTGTAAAGGGTTCCTGCGCATGCGGGAATCTGGTATAATAAAGGTGTCAGCTTTTCTTGCGCGCGCCAAGGGAAGTTTCGACCGTGCTGACAAGGTTTGTGAGCGACGAAGCAAAAAGCGGATACTGCGCGGCAAGGCTTTCGGGTGTAAGCTCAAGCGGCGCGGTGCTTTCGAGCGGCTCGATGCCTTCGGCGGCGATGCCCTGCGTCATGCAGCGCACCTTCATTTCGCTGACCATCATCGCGGCCGACGTCAGCTCCTCAAAAAGCGCTTTGTCCACCGCAAAAAGGCCGGTGGGGTTTTTAGCGTTTGCGCCGTAGAGGTGCCGGAACATCTTATAGACGCAGAGCATCAGGCAGTTTGAAACCTCGCTTGTGAGCTCGCGGTGGCCGGCTTTCTGCAGCAGGTCGTAGACGATGTTGAGCGAATTTGCGATCAGCTTTTTATTGAGCACCGGCAGCAGGCTGCCGTGAAAGACGTTTTCCTTGCCCGCGGCGTCGGGCTCCGGGATCTCCTGCACGCTGATGAGCGCGCCCGTGCGCTCGGGGGAGCGCCCGAGCAGGTAGTCGCATGAAACGCCGTAGAACGACGCGGCGGAGACTACGAATTCAAGCCCGCATTCGCGGATGCCCTTCTCGTAGTGCGACAACAGCGCCTGCGAGACGTGAAGGCCCTCGGCCGCCTTCTTCTGGCTCAGGCCCTTTTCCTTCCGGAGCAGGGTCAGTATTCTCGGGAAATCACTGTTCATCTGCGTCACACCACCGCTATCCGTCAAATCGACAGTTTCTTTACGTGTAGTATATTATAGTTGTTTTTTAACGGAAAAGCTATCGTCATTTTAAACTAATTCAGCATGAAAATACAGGTAAAAAATTATGCCCCGCATCGTGCGAAAGGAAGTGCGACTTGAAGGTCTATCATATCTATCTGCTGCGTCACGGCTTGACGCAGGGCAATGAAAAGGGCCAGTATGTCGGGCGGCTCGACATGCCGCTGAGCGCCGGCGGCGAGCGGCAGCTTGAGAAGCTGGCAAAAGACCACCAATACCCGCAGGCAGAGGCGTATTTTTCAAGCCCGCTGTCGCGGTGCGTGCGTTCCATGGAGATCCTCTACCCCGATGTGCAGCCGCTGCTCATCGACGGCCTCGCGGAATGCAATTTCGGCGAGTATGAAGGAAAGACGCTCGACGAGCTCAAGGGTGAGACCTCTTATCAAAACTGGGTTTCCGGCCTGCGGAGCGGAGACTCATCGGCCGCCCCTCCGGCGGGCGAGAGCAGCGCGGATTTTCAGTTGCGCACCTGCCGCGCATTTGTCCAGATTGCCGAGCGGCTCATGCGCTCCGGCACCACGCGCGCCGTCATCATGGCGCACGGCGGCACCATCATGACGATTCTCGGCATGTTTGCAATGCCGCGCAGGCCGTTTTACCAGTGGATGGCGGGCAACGGCATGGGCTACGAAGCGCTTCTGACGCCGCAGCTCTGGATGAACGGCCGCGTGATCGAGGTCGCGGGCACCGTGCCGGGCCTGCCGGAGGGCGAGGGTCTCGCGGGCTGCGGGCCGATCATCTCCGATTTCAGCCGATAGACCGGCTGTGAGAATGAAACGCTTTGGGCCGTCCGCACCGGCGTGGAGGTTATGATGGAAAATTCGGGCTGTATTCAGATCTATATGGGGGACGGCAAGGGCAAGACCACGGCCGCGGTAGGCCTCGCTGTGCGCGCGGCGGGCTCGGGGATGAAGGTACTCTTCTGCCAGTTCCTCAAGGGGCGGCAGACGGGCGAGATCGCGCCGCTCGAGCAGCTCGGGGTGACCGTGCTGCGCACGGGGGGCGTAAAAAAATTCATCCCCGGCATGACGGAGGAGGAAAAGCGCGAATGCGCCGCGGAGCAGCGCGCCTGCTTCGACCGGATGCGCGCGCATATGGGGGAATTCGGCCTGATCGTGCTTGACGAGGTACTCGGCGCGATTGAGACCGGCATGCTGAGCTGTGCTGAGGTGGCTGCGCTGTGCCGCGAAAAGCCGGCGGCGGCCGAGCTCGTGCTCACGGGCCGCATTTCGCCGCGGGAGCTGCTGGAGGCGGCCGACTACGTCTCGGAAATCCGCTGTGTCAGGCACCCCTATGAGAAAGGCCTCGGGGCAAGGAAGGGGATTGAATACTGATGCGCGCTTTCTGCGGTGTATTCAGGCGCTATGCCCTGCGGATCGCGCCGTTGCTGCTCTTCCCGCTCGCGCTGGTGCTGGACACGCTCTCCCGCGCACATCCGCAGCTCACCGAAAGCCTCTACAGTCGCCGCATTTATCCGCTGATCTCGCGTGCCGGCTCTCTGGTAACGGCGTTTACGCCCGTGTGCATGGCGGAGCTGATGCTTTGCGCGGCTGTGCTCGCCGCGCTGGGCGGCCTTGTGGCGCTTGTAACTCACCGGAACGCTGTCACGCGCCGGCGTGTCGCTTCCTTCGTCCTGACGGTGCTTGCGGCGGCTTCAGCGTGCTACTTCTTCTTCGTTGTGCTTTGGGGGCTCAATTACAACCGGCAGCCGCTTGCCCAAAACCTTGGCTACAAGGGCGGCAGCGTCACGAGCGCGGAGCTCTCGGCGACGCTCACGCGCGAGGTCAATGCGATCAACAGCCTGCTCGCCGATGGCAGGATCCGGTTTGACGCGAAGGACCGGTCGTTTTACGCGGGCGGCCTGTTGAATATGGAGCAGCAGACGATTGACGGCTTCAATACGCTCGCCCGGCAGAATTCGCTTTTCAACCGCAACTACGTCTGCCCGAAGGGTGTGTTGCTTTCGCTGCCGTGGTGCTACACCGGCACCGAGGGCATTTTTATCCCGTTTACCTTCGAGCCGTGAGTCAACACCGTAACGCCGGCGCTCATGCTGCCCTTCAACATGTCGCACGAAACGGCGCATTTCAAAGGCTTTGCCAAAGAGGACGAGGCAAACTACGTCGCATACCTCGCGGCAACGGCCAACAGCGACCCGTATTTCCGGTATTCGGGCCATATGGCCGCCTGCAGCTACCTTTCGAATGCGCTGTACGCGACCGATCAGGCGCTCTGGCAGCAGTCGATGTCGAAGCTCGACAGCCGCGCGGTGGGCGACTTCAACTACTACAATCAGTATGTCGAAAGATTCGCGGGGCCGGTGCAGAAGGCCTCGCAGCAGATGAACGACAGCTACCTCAAATCGCAGGGGGAGCCGCAGGGGATTGTGAGCTACAACCTTTTTGTGAGCCTGCTTGCGGCCGAATATCGAACGAATGGCGGATAATGGTGTTAAATATTTATCGGTTTTTTGTTAAAACGGTTGCCGTGCGAAGGATTCTATGTTATGATTTTATAGTGGGAAATGAAGATAAGGGATGATTACAATGTCGTATTATCTCGATAAAAAAACGCTCAATCCCGTCGGGGAGCTCGCCGTGATCGCCATGGACGGCTGTGAGGACATCGCTGCGCGAGTGGATTACTACCTGACAGAATGGCGTAAAGATTATTTAAAGACACAGGGCATCGACAGCTGCAGTTTTCTTGTCCGTGCCATCTGCCCGCGCTTTACCTCGGGCGAAGCCAAGGGGCAGATCAGCGAATCCATCCGCGGGCATGATCTTTTCATTATCTGCGACCCTTTCAATTACGGTGTCACGTATAAAATGTACGGTCTCGACATGCCCATGAGCCCGGACGACCATTTTCAGGATCTCAAACGTATTATTTCTGCCGCCGGCGGGCGCGCCAGGCGCATCACCGTCATCATGCCGATGCTCTATGAAGGCAGGCAGCACCGCCGCGTGGCGCGCGAGTCGCTTGACTGCGCAAGTGCGCTGCAGGAGCTTGTTGCCATGGGCGTGCACGACATCATCACCTTTGACGCGCACGACGCGCGTGTGCAGAACGCCGTGCCGCTCACGGGCTTTGATGATGTGAAGACCACGTATCAGATGATCAAGGCGCTTGTGCGTCATGTGCCCGAGGTGAAGATCGACCGTGAGAACCTTGTCATCATCTCGCCGGACGAGGGCGGCATGCAGCGCTGCATCTATTATTCCTCGGTGCTCGGCCTTGATCTGGGCATGTTCTATAAGCGGCGCGACTACACCACTGTCGTCAACGGCCGTAACCCGATCGTCTCGCATGAATATCTGGGCTGCGACGTCGAAGGCAGGGATGTCATCATCATCGACGACATCATCGCCTCGGGGGATTCGATGCTCGATATCGCAGAGCGGCTGCGTACGCTCAAGGCGCGCCGCGTCTATCTCTTCGCCACCTTCGGGCTTTTCACCGAGGGGCTGAGGAGATTTGACGACGCATTTAAGCAGGGCATGATCGAGAAGGTCTTTACCACGAATCTCGTCTACCGCTCGGAGGAGCTCAAAACCAAGTCGTGGTATGTCGAGGTGGATATGTCGAAATACATCGCCTATATTATCGATACACTCAACTTCGACCGCTCCATGAGCGATCTGCTCAACCCCATCAAGCGCATCAACAAGCTGCTCGGCAAGTAACGTAATCCGGGTCGGCACCCCGCGTCGGCTGGAAAGATATCAGGGCCTGTCTGCGGCCTGCAAGAGGGGGCTTCAAGGCGTTTCGTGCCTTGAAGGCCCCCTCTTCGTTTTGGATCCGTCCGGAATCGGGCATAATGCCGCAGGCGCGGCACCGGCGTCAGACTCCGGCTCCGGCTTTGGCCTCGGCTTCCGCCCTGGCTTTGATACCGGCCGGGGAGCTTTCCCAGATTTCGTCGGCCGTCACCTTCCACTGCTGTGAAATGCCCTCGCATTTGGCGGTGAGGTCGTCGACATCCTCGTTGTCTTCCATCTGCGTCGAATGCGCGTGGGCATTTTTGACCATCGTGCGCAGCTTTTCCGGGTTGTCAAGCAGGGGGCAGGGCCTCAGATGGTTTTCGCTGAACGGTTGATTCTGCTGGTATTGAGCGAAAAGCGGAGACCTCAGCGCATCGAGCAGACTGACATCCTTGATGTTGACGTTGGAATAATGAATAAAGGCGCATGGCTCTACGTCGCCGTTGGAGTTGATATGGATATAGTCGCGCGCGCCGGCGACGCAGCCCCTGACATATTCGCCGTCGTTCCAGAAATCCAGGATGTAGATCGGCTTTGTTTCACGGAATTTTCTCACCTGGCGGTACATGTACGCGCGCTGCTCCGGCTGCGCGAGCAGATCGGGCACGGCATCCCTGCCGACCGGGATATAGGTAAAATACCAGCCGAAGGTACAGCCCTTTTCGACCATGTAATCGACCCATTTTTCTGAGCCGACAACCTCCGTATTCTTGCTGTGGTAGCAGGTCGAGAATCCGTAAATGATCCCGTGCCTGTGCAGAATATCCATCGCGTTCATGACCTTTGCGTAGGTGCCTTGGCCGCGCCGCATGTCGGTTTCTTCTTCAAAGCCCTCGACGCTGATGGCGAACGCGAGGTTTCCGGCTTGCTCAACCCTCGAAGCGAATTCTTCGTCGATAAGCGTGGCGTTGGTGAAAGAAAGGAACATGCAGTCGCTGTGCTTCTTTATCAGACGGAGGACCTCGTCTTTGCGCACGAGCGGATCTCCGCCGGATAATATATACATGTAGATGCCAAGCGCGTTGCCCTGATCGATGATCTTGTCCATCAACGAGAAATCAAGGGATACGTTTTTACCGTATTCCGCGGCCCAGCAGCCGGTGCACTTCAGGTTGCAGGCGGAAGTCGGGTCGAAAAGAATGACCCAGGGGATGCCGACCCCGTACTTCGCCTTATTTTTGTCGATGATGCCGTTGCCGACCATGCCGGAATTGACCATGAAATTGACGAGGAACTTTCTTTGCGTTTTTTTGTTAAGCTCCGTGAAATAGCGCTGGATGAGCCTGTTCCAGTTGTTGCCGGGGTCTTTGGCGATTTCCCTGATCATCTCGGCAGTCGACAGGTAATCCTTCTTGACCATGATCTTTTCCGCCCAGTCGACCAGCTTCGGAAGATTTTCCATCGGATTCTTTTCGATATACCGATAGGCCTGCCTGACCATAACCGTGCTCAGCTTTTTTTTGGCCCTGTTCATAGGTGCCGCCTCCTTCGTATTCTACTTTTTCCTGCCCGGAATGCAAATCATTCAATGGACAGAAAGCTTTTTAACGCGGCGTATGCGCTATTTTACGCGATGATGCCGCGGAAAATGCCTGTTTCTTTCGACAGGAAATGGCATTCGGGAGCCGGCGCGGGCGTGAGGTATTGGCACCTGAGTGAGAAGAGTTTAAAGAATTTTCTTGAATTGTTTATACCATGTTAATAATCTTTGGGTATCTTATATATAGAAAACAAGCAAATGGAGGCGTTTAATATGCTGCAAGATAATGAAAACGATCGGAATGAGCCTTTAAATGAGACTCCGGCGGAGCCGGACGGCCAGGGCAACGGCGCGAACGTCGATGGGGCACCCCGCTACGACGCCGCGGGCAGGAAGAAGAGCCGCAAGGGGATCCTGATAGGCGTCTGCTCTGTGCTGGCCGTCACTTTATTGGCGTTTGCCGGGCTGGGCATTTCCGGGATGATACCCGGCGGCAAGGGCAGCGGCGCCGTGAATATAGCAAAAAGCACGTCGTCTTCCAGCTCAGGCACACCGGTCACTTCAAGCAAACAGGCGACTGTCAAATCGGTTGCGGCCGAGTTGTCGCTTGAAGCCATCGCGAAGAAGGTGGAGCCCAGCATTGTCGGGATCGTTACCTACAGCCTGAGTCAGGTAGGCGAGCTTGCCGAAGGTTCAGGCATCATTATGAGCGCAGACGGCTACATTCTCACCAACGACCATGTGATCTCCGGCGCCGACAAATATCAGGTCGTGCTTTCCAACGGCAAAAAGTACGATGCAAAGCGGATCGGCGCGGATGCGCGCTCCGACCTCGCGGTGCTCAAGATCAGCGCCACCGGTCTGACGGTGGCAACCTTTGGGGATTCGAGCCAGCTTGAAGTAGGCGATACGGTCGTTGCGATCGGTAACCAGGGCGGGCTTGAGTTTGCGGATTCAGTTACAAAGGGCATCGTTTCCGCGCTCAATCGGTCCGTAACCTCCTCAACGGGCTACAGCATGAAATATATCCAGACCGACGCCGCGATCAACCCGGGCAACTCGGGCGGCGCGCTGGTGAATGTCTATGGCCAGGTCGTGGGCATCAGCACCGCAAAGATTGCGGATGTGGACTATGAAGGCATCGGGTTTGCAATCCCGATTGATTCCGCCAAAACGGTTGTAGACGACCTGATCAAATACGGCTATGTCACCAATCGCGTGAAGCTCGGCATCTCCTGCGAGGCGCTCGATGCGTACGCGGCAAAGCTATACAATGTTCCCACCGGTCTGCTGGTGGCGGCTGTTGACTCGTCAAGCGACGCCGCCGCTCGGGGTATTCAGCAGAACGATATCATCACCGAGGCCGACGGCAAGGCACTGAGCTCCGTCAGTGATCTTCTGAATGCCGAGTATAACTACAAAGCCGGGGAATCCATCACGCTTACCATCTACAGAGCCTCAAACGGCTCGGGCAAGACATTCACCGTCAAGGTCAAGCTGATGGCGGATAACGGCACGACGACCGCCTCCTCTTCAAGCTCTTCCTCGACACAGCAGTATTATTCCTCTCAGCAAAGCGGCAGCGGCTTCTAATATTCATTTTAATGGAGATCAATTTTTAAAGCAAACGATCCTTTCGCCGTATTTAAAACGGCGGGGGGATCGTTTTTTTGCCCCTATTGATTATATATGTGAGAGCCTGCAACAAAAACCGGCGCAGTACACTTGCTGAAAAATTCCGTTCACAGCCGGCGCGCATAATCGCGGCGTGAAGGGAATAAAATTGATTGTCCGGCTCCATAGGTGGCTGGCGGAAAGGAGCTGCCGCAATGGACTTGAAAAGGAATAAGGCGCAGGCCAACAGCTTTACCGGCCTGAGCGAAAAGGAAGCCGAAATTTCCCTGAAGAAATACGGCTATAATGTCTTTGAGCAAGGCAAAAAGATCAGTGCCTCCAAGATCATGCTTTCGCAGTTTAAAGATGTGCTCATCATCATCCTGCTCGTTTCAACGGTGCTTTCCGTCGCAATGGGCGAGTTTACCGAAGCGGCGGCGATCATCGCGATCGTCTTCCTGAATGCTTTGCTGGGCTTCATACAGGAATTCCGCACCGAGAGGACACTCGAGACTTTAAAAAACATGGCCGCGCCGTCGGCAAGGGTTTTTCGCAGCGGCAGGCTCAGGCAGATTCCGGCGGCAGAGGTGGTGCCGAAGGATATCATCTTCCTTGAAGCGGGCGACCGCGTGCCGTCCGATGCGCGGCTGCTCGAATCAAACGACCTGCAGGCAGACGAATCGCTGCTCACGGGCGAATCGCTCCCCGTCGAAAAAAACGCGGGCTGCGACGGCGGATCGGGCTGCGACAAGGTCTTCATGGGCACGATGATCACGCGCGGCCGGGCAAAGGCATTCACGGTCGCTACGGGTATGCAGACCGAGATGGGGCACATCGCAGGCATGCTCACGGGCATCGAGGAGGAACAGACGCCGCTCCAGAAGCGGCTCGACCAGCTCGGAAAATACATAGCCGTCGGCTGCCTCCTGATCTGCACGGCGGTTTCCGTCACGGGCATCCTGCGCGGCGAGCGGGTGCTCAATATGGTGATCACGGGCATTTCGCTGGCCGTGGCCGCCGTGCCGGAAGGCCTGCCCGCGATCGTCACGATCGCGCTGGCACTCGGAGTGAGCCGCATGCTCAAACGAAACGCGCTCATCCGAAGGCTCACGGCCGTGGAAACGCTCGGCTGCGCCACGGTGGTCTGCTCGGATAAGACAGGTACGCTCACCGAGAACCGCATGACAGTCAAGCGCGCCGTAACGCCCTCGCACACCTGTGATGTGACGGGCAGCGGTTTCGAGCCCGAGGGCAGCTTTATCATTGACGGCAGACGCGCCTCCACGGGCTTTTTCCCGGATGTCACACGCGCGCTCGAGATCGCTGTGCTGTGCAACAACGCCGAAGTGCGCCCTTCCGTGGAAGGCAAGGGTCTTTTCAGCCGCCTCGGCGCAAAAAAGAATACGCTGCAGCCTTCCGGCGACCCGACCGAGGCGGCGCTGCTCATCGCCGCCGTCAAGGCGGGCATCACGGCGGAGGGCCTCGCACGAAGCTATCGGCGCCTAGATGAGATCCCGTTTGATTCCGAGCGCAAGTGCATGTCCGTTTCCGTCGAGGAGAGAAGCGGCGCGCGGCTCCTGCTTGTCAAAGGCGCACCCGATGTCATCCTCGAAAAATGCGGCTTTGTATATAAGGACGGCGCTAGCGTGCTGCTCGACGGCACGACGCGCGCCTGCCTGCTGCGTATAAACGATGAAATGGCGGATGGCGCGCTGCGCGTGATCGCCGTCGCCTTCCGCACGATCGGCCCGGAAAAAATCGACCGTGCGCACGAACGCGGCCTGACGTTTTGCGGGCTTTTCGGGATGCTTGACCCGCCCCGCAAGGAGGCCTGCGAGGCCGTGAGAAAGTGCCTGCGTGCGGGCATCCGGCCCGTGATGATCACAGGTGACCACAAAAATACCGCGGCCGCCGTGGCAAAGGAGCTCGGGATCCTGCGCGAGGGCGGGCTGGTGCTCACGGGGCGCGAGCTCGACTTGATGAGCGAGCAGGAGCAGATGCGGCTCGCGCCGCGCGTCGCGGTCTACGCGCGCGTTTCCCCCGGGCACAAGCTGAGGATCGTGCGATGCTATAAAAAGCTCGGCAATGTGGTCGCGATGACGGGTGACGGCGTCAACGACGCGCCTGCCGTCAAAGAAGCCGATATCGGCGTTTCAATGGGCCTCACGGGCACCGACGTCACCAAGGAGGCTTCGTCGATCATCCTGCTCGACGACAACTTTGCCTCCATGGTCGCGGCCATTGAGGAGGGCCGCGTGATCTACCGCAATATCCGCAAATTTATCCGGTATCTGATTTCGTGCAACATCGGCGAGGTGCTCACCATGTTCGTGGGCATGCTGATGGGGATGCCCGTGATCCTGCTGCCGATCCAGATCCTTTGGGTAAACCTTGTCACCGACGGCCTTCCGGCAATCGCGCTGGGCCTTGAGCCCGCCGACAAGGATGTGATGGAACAGAAGCCACGCGGCGCCTCGGAGGGGATTTTCTCGGGGGGGCTGCTTTCGCTGATCCTTTTCCGCGGCTTTATCATCGGGTTGAGCACACTCGGTGCGTTTGTTTCGGTTTTCAGGGCGACCGGCAGCCTCGACGCTTCGCGCACGGCGGCCTTTATGACGCTGGTGCTCGTGCAGCTTGTTCACGTATTCGAATGTAAGTCCGAAACGAAAAACCTGCTCCACATCCCGATATTCAACAACATATGGCTGATCCTTGCCGTGCTGTGCTCGGTGGCGATGCTGCTGACCGCCGTGTTCGTGCCGGCGCTGCAGCCGATCTTCCACACGGTGACGCCGCATTTCGGGGAGCTTGCATGCATCGCGGGCTATATCGCGGCCGGCCCCGTGCTCTCGGCCATCGTTTTTTCCTCCCGCAAGCGTATCCGCCGGAAATAACAACAAAGTGTTGACAAATCCGACGTCCCCGGCCTATAATGAGAGAAAGATATAGGATTAAAGGCTATGACTGGGAGCATTCCTGCTTTGGGCTTATTACAGAGAGCTGCCGTTGCTGAGAGGGCAGCAAATCCCCGCTGGAACACTCACCCACGAGCTGCCCCCTGAAACGCCGTTTCGGCGCAGTAGGGAGGGACGGGTTCTTCCGTTAAAAAAGAGGGGCGGTGTCGGCCGCCCTTGAGCGGGCCTGCTTTGCAGGCCAATCGGAGTGGTACCGCGAAGGCAGAGCCTTCGTCTCTGAACGAATCCGCATGATGGAATGTGGGTCGGTTCAAAGACGGAGGCTCTTATTTTTTATTTGGGAGGCATGCGCAATGGATGCAAAGCAGAAATACCGGCCGTTTGATTCCCTTCCGCTCGGAGACCGCATCTGGCCTTCGGCGCAGATCACCGCCGCGCCCACCTGGTGCAGTGTCGATCTGCGCGACGGGAATCAGGCACTTGTGGTGCCGATGAATCTCGAAGAAAAGATGGTGATGTTCCGCCTGCTGACGGAAATCGGCTTCAATGAGATCGAAGTGGGTTTCCCCTCTGCCAACGAAACGGAATACCGCATCCTGCGCACGCTGATCGAGAAGGATCTCATCCCCGACGGCGTCGCCGTGCAGGTGCTCGTGCAGTCGCGCCGGCATCTGATCGAAAAGACCTTTGATTCGCTCGAGGGCGCGAAGGACGTGATCCTGCATTTCTATAATTCGACCTCGGAGCTGCAGCGCAGGGTGGTTTTCAAGACCGACCGCAAGGGCATCATCGACATCGCGCTCGAGGGCGCGAAGACGATCGGCGAGCGTGCCCAGAAGGCGATCGACGCGGGCATCCGGCTTCGCTACGAGTATTCACCCGAGAGCTTTTCGGGCACCGAGCCCGATTTCGCGGTCGAGATCTGCTCCAAAGTGATGGAGGCGATGGGCGCCACGCCCGAGCACCCGATGATCGTCAACCTGCCCTCCACGGTGGAGCTTTCCACGCCGAACTGCTACGCGGATCAGATCGAATATTTCAGGCGCAACCTGCCGAACAGGGAAAGCGCGCTGATCAGTATCCACCCGCACAACGACCGGGGCACGGCCGTCGCGGCCTCGGAGCTCGCGCTACTGGCCGGCGCCGAACGCGTGGAAGGCACGCTTTTCGGCAACGGTGAGCGCACGGGCAATGTCGATTTGGTCACGCTCGCGCTCAATATGTACACGCAGGGTGTCGACCCCGGCCTCGATCTGCGCCAGATCAACCGCATCCGCGATACCTATGAGCGCTGCACCAAGATGCAGGTGCATGAAAGGCACCCCTACGCGGGGGATCTGGTCTTCACGGCGTTTTCGGGCTCGCATCAGGATGCGATCAGCAAGGGCATCGAATACCGCCGCAAAAACAGCGGCACGCTGTGGGAAATCCCCTATCTGCCGATCGACCCGGCGGATATCGGGCGCGAATACGAGCCGATCATCCGCATCAACAGCCAATCCGGCAAGGGTGGTGCTGCGTTTGTGCTCAAAACCTATTTCGGCTTCAACCTGCCCAAGGAGATGCAGCCTGAATTCGGCGCGATCGTAAAAGAAGCCTCCGACCGCTGCGGCGACGAATTGTCGAAGGAGCAGGTCTACACACTGTTTGAGCAGGCCTACCTGAGCCTCTCGGGGCCGTATTCGATCAAAAGCCATCACATCTATGAGGAGCCCACGGAGGGCGAGGATAACCTCGTGCACTTTGAGGGCACCATCATCTGCGGTGCAGAGGAAAAGCATGCCGCGGGCGCGGGCAACGGCCCAATCAGCGCCTTCCTCAACGCGCTTGACGGCATCGGCATGGGTGGCTACGATGTTGTTTCCTATGACGAGCACGCCATCAACCGCGGCTCCGACGCGCGCGCCATCGCCTACATCTGCCTCTCGGATACTGCGGGGCACAGCACTTTCGGCGTCGGCATCTCATCAAATATCAACCGTGCCTCGATCAAAAGCATCGTCAGCGCCATCAACCGCCTGAGCGCGCAGGCCTGAAAATAATTGCGTTTTTGCTTGACACCCGCTGCTTTGTTGTCTATAATAATAGAGCACGGCGGGGTGTAGCTCAGTTTGGTATGAGTGCTTGGTTCGGGACCAAGAGGCCGTGAGTTCGAGTCTCACCACTCCGACCAGCGTTGATAAAGAAAAGGTCTGTAAACTAGCTTGTTTACAGGCTTTTTTCTATGTTGAAGCAACTTGCCGTTTACATGATTCTGTTGCCTGAAGTTACCAAAAACCATCAAAAAATGCCCGATAGGCAAACATAGGCAAACAATTTGCCAAATATGCTGTAATAGATTATTAAATTTAAAAGCCCTGAACATAATAAAAATGCTCCCTGAGATAAAATCTTGGGGAGCTTTTTTCTGTCACTAATTCTAATATCATATTGCCGAAGAGCGGATAGAGAAATTCAGATCGAGATATGATTATCTTTAAGATGATTCAACATTTCCCTGACAATCGCGGTTACAAACTCAACCTCAGTGTCCGTTCGTGTACTTAACATAGTTATAAGCTCGTAAAGTCTGTCGCTATCCTGAGATTTAATACTATCCGCGAATAAGTCATCCATGCTGACATTAAGAAATCTTGCAATTCGAAACACGGTTTCCAGACTGGGCTTCCTTGCCCCGTTTTCAATCTGTGATATGTAAACGGCAGAAAGGTCCAGATTTTCAGCAAGGGATTCCTGGGTGATTTTCAATCTTGTCCGATATTCACGTATTCTTCGGCCTAAAGCTATATAATCCATTCAATGCACCCCTTATATAAGGATACATTGGAAAAGATTAAAAAAAAATAAGCCATAAGCAATATCATAATATTGCTTACAGACTAATATTGGCGTATAATTTAATTAATAGAAACTGTGGTTGGACTTAACTTTTAAAATACTTAAATTGGAAGTGTATACTTATGGCGGCCTGGCTTGCTGGTGTATTAGCATTCTTTATTTTGAAACCGTTACTCAGAAAGTTTAAATGATGGGAGGACTCACAATGAAGTTTGTGGCTGTTTGTGTTGCAGCGGTAATAGGATATATCCTTGTTGGAGGGATAGGAGCCATAGTCGGCGCTGTGTTGGTTGCTGTTATGTTATATGGGAAAAAATATGACGGGTAATAAGGATTGTAACTAGGGGGGTACATATGATATCATTGATTTTTTTGCTGGTTCTATATGCTAATACCGGTTTTAATAAAAAGAAATTTGGGTGTATTGTCACTGTCGTAATATTGTCGGAATTGCTTTTGGAAATCTGGTTAGGTGTATCTTTTATTAACTATGGATCAGAACATTCTTGATAGAGAAGGAAATCTGGTATGATTTATGTAATATGGGGCGTTTGCGGTATAGTCTGTAGTATCATTGCAAAAGACAAAGGCCGAAACGAATGGGGATGGCTGTTTCTTGGGTTTATTTTCGGGGTTTTTGCTCTAATAGCAATTGTATGCCTACCTAAAGTCGGATGATAAACATGTTTGAAAATTTTTAAAATGCTATTAATGTTTTATACTTGAATATTAGGAGAGATATAAAATGAAAAGAGCTCTGTATTTGCTTTCCATGATTGTTATGTGTCTTATATTACTTGCTAGCTGCAACTCTAGCACATCGGTAAATTCAAGTCTGCCAAATACGCAGAAAGATGCTGCTAATCGTGCATTGGATGACATTAAAAACGTCAATATTACTGATCTCGAGGTATTTGATAGTACTTACTCCACTCGAAAAACGGCGTCAGGCTGCATAATTTTATTGTATTCTACGATAGGTCTTTTTAATGGTGTCCGTTAGCTCTGGAGCAGTACATTTTCCTGGCATCTCGAAAATATCTGTAATTTCTCTCTGGGTATGGATTTTATTCTTGCAAACTGGAAATTACCTTTTCAATTGACCCAAAGCTGCGGATATTTCACCACCCTGCCGAAAAACGATAACACCAAACTGCTTATCACGTCTGCGGCAGCGGAACTCACCGCCACGTCAGAAATTCTTGCGACCATCCGGGCCGAAGTGATACGACTGGCAAAACAGCTGCCGGAGAATGAGATCGTCATGGCCATGTATGGCGTCGTCAACATTACAGGAGCACAGCTAATGGCGGAAATCGGCGATGGTGCGTCGATTCCCGAATCGCAGTTCGCTGGTGTTGATCCAGAGGTAAATCAGTCAGGCAAGCAGAATACCAAAAGCAATGCGACGACCAAGCGTGGTTCCCCACATCTGCGTAAGACGCTGTACCAGATTATCTGTACCTACTTAATGTGTTCTCCCACAGACGAGCCGGTATATCAGTTCCTGGATAAAAAGCGTACGGAAGGCAAGCCGTATTTCGTAAACATGACTGCCGCCTCAAACAAGCTCCTACGCATTTACTACGCGAAGGTCAAGGAACGCCTGAGCAAATTGGATGCTAAAGCATATTTGCCTCCAATAATTCATCGCTACCGCCCTAAAATTGAAATGAGCGGAGCGAATGAAATTTCTGGGCGGTAGCGCGAAAAATTTCTCGCCTTTCGCTCTGCTTTGCGATACTCATTTTCACCCGATCAGTGATAAAAAGTATTTTCGGATATTTTCATATAATAACTTTACTTTTGTTTGCAGAAATTCCTTTATCAGTAAATTGGTTCTCGCTATTTCATATATTCAATGAATTGCGGGAGCCTGTCCGGTCTTTCTTAGATCCACTGTATAACTTCTGAATTTATTCGGCGGCATACCATAACGGCTTTTAAAACAGGAAATAAAGTTGTTGGAGTAGGTAAACCCGACCCTGGCAGAAATTTCCTCAACACTCAGCTCTGTGAAACGGAGCATCGACGACGCGATAAAAAGGCGGTATTCGGTGATGTAGTCAAACACGGTCAATCCTGTCACCCTTTTGAACCGGCGGTTGATGTTGGAACGGCTTGTGCTGAACTGATGCGAAATTTCGTCGAGTGAGAGCTTGTTCTGATAATTGATGTTGATAAACATCAGGATATCCCCTATATCCTCAAAACCGAGAGGTATCTGATAATCGAATTTATGTGGCGTCGCGGTTCTGTTTTTATTAAAATACAACCGCTCCAATACATGGAGAAGCTCGATAAAATATGACCGGACCCTGCATGGCCAATACCAGTCGCTCTGCGTGCCCAGCTCCGCGCTGCATTCATCAAAAAGCAAATCTGTCCGTTGGAGCAGGTCAGGAGATAAATTTATAAAATAGCCGTAATTGCTGTCGCTTTTCATAAAGGGCTCCAGCAGGAAATAATCGTGAACATCCGCGATCTCGGCGTAACGGGCGCTCCGTATGGTCTGCTTTGTCATATTGCGGTTGATGAAGGTCGGGTCGAAATAGATGGATTTCGCCGAGATTTCATGGGTTTTTAACGGCTCGATTGTTTGCTCGTCGTTCAGACAAATCAGCGTGGGCGCGGTGATAACATATTTAGTTTCGTTGATGCGGACTTCCGTAGTCCCGCTTTTTAACAGGCAGATCAGAAAATCATCGTCGCTGCCTTTGCACAAAGCTTCGGAGCCGTCGAAAAAAATGGGCACCAGCCTTTTGAGATCAACATTTTTGTCGGATGTATAATGCCGCATATTGTCATCTCCTGCATATATATGTATGATACAAGAATATTATACCACAATATAAAAAAAACGGAAATGGTTCGTTTGCATAGGTTTTTGGTTCTGTAGAATAACAATTGCAAAAAAAAAGAGATTAAAATAGAGACATTCAATTCTTGAGGGATACACGGTGATGAAGACGAAAGAACCTATAAAAAATCTACAGCGCATCAGAACTGTCTGGAGATTTGCCAAACCGTACACATTTCTATTTTTTACGGCGGAAATTTGTATTCTTGTTTCCTACGCCGTCGCGCTCCTGCTACCACTCAATCTCACCCGGCTGACGGATCAGGTGCTGTATGGAAATGACCAGTCAATGCTGCCGGTTGTTATACGCGACTATATCCTCCTCTTTCTTGTCAGCACCGTATTTAACATTATCTACGCCTATGCATGGCAGACGCTCAATAACCGGTATGTGGTTGATATAAAGGTAGGCGTATTTGAAAAGGCGATGCATGCAAAAGCCGGTTTTCTTGCGGATATGAATTCCGGCGACATCATGAGCAGAATCGACGGCGACGCCGATCAGTTCATCAATATCGTGCAAAAGAATCTTTTTCATTTTGTCAATTCCATTTTTCTCTGCATTGGCATCATCTATATGGTCGCTTCCATCAACAGCGTCGTCGCCGTAATGCTGATCATTGCCGCCGCCGCGCCCATCGTCCTGACAAGGCTGAGCGGCAGGTTTACTGAAAAATACACAAAACAATCGCGGGAGATCATGGGGGATTTCACCGGGCGGCTGTTTGAAATCTTAAAGGGTATGCGTGAAATAAGGCTGCTGTGCGCACAATGGTGGGCGGTTAAGAACATCTTCCCGAGACTCAAAAAGCTGATCAGACTTGGAAACAGCATCAGCAAAGTCAGTTTTGTTGTTGACAAAGGTACTTACCTCG
>JARLHS010000044.1 GCA_031292115.1 Clostridia bacterium
GAGGAAGAAATGTACGATTCCTTCAAGGAGCAGGCGATCGCGCTTGAAAAAGGCGGCGCCGACGCCCTTTGCATTGAGACGATGAGCGATATCGGGGAAGCTACACTCGCGATAAAGGCCGCTAAGGAAAATACGAAATGCGAAGTTATCTGCACCTTCACTTACAGCAAAACCGTTCGCGGCGATTATAAAACCATGATGGGCGTTTCACCGGTCGACGCCGCCAAAGCCTCTCTTGAGGCGGGCGCCGACATCATCGGCGCAAACTGCGGAAACGGCATGGAGCGTATGATCGAAATCGTGAAGGAAATCCGCACCGTCGCTCCCAAAACGCCGATATTGATCCATGCGAACGCGGGGCTGCCGACCAATATCAACGGCGTAGACGTTTTTCCGGAAACCCCCGAGATGATGGCTTCGTTCGTCGACCAATTGATCGACAGCGGCGCCAATATCATCGGCGGCTGCTGCGGGACGACGCCCGATCATATCCGGGCCATCAAAAAAGCGGTTTTAAACCATAAATAAACTGTATTTTTTATAGGAGGCGCAAACAGATGAAAACAAAATTTCTTGCGACAGCCATTGGCAGCATGCCGTTTGAAGACGCCGATCACGCCGTAAACGTTTCCCTGACAAGATTGTCGCAGGCTCCGATCTGGCCGCAGCTGCCGAGGCTCGGGGTAAACGAGCAGATGGAGATCCAATACAGCGAGGGAATGCCCTGCGCGGTCATTGATTATGACAAAAGGCGGATGTATTTTGATACGTCGGTCGATTATTCCGAATTATTCGCGGAATTCTATGAAAACTATATGACGGCGATGGATCCGGACAACGGAAACGGCGACTGTTCATCCATGGCGATCAGCGCGGAGTTTTCCAAGGGCATCTATGCGCTGGAAAGCGCGCTCTCCAAAAAGAGCGGCAAGCTGCCCTTTGTCAAGGTTCAGACCACAGGCCCCTGCAGCGTCGCGCTGACCATTGTCGACGAAAACAAAAGGGCGATTTACTATAACGACGAATTCAGAGATGTTATCGTGAAGGCGCTCGCCATGAAGTGCCGCTGGCAGATTCAGAAGTTCCAGCCCTATGCGGAAAAGGTCATCTGCTTTATCGATGAGCCGATCCTTTCGGCCTTCGGCAGCTCGACCTATGTCTCTGTCACGCGCGAGGACGTCGTCGCCATGCTCAACGAAGTGGTGGAAGCCGTACATGCCGACCATGCGCTCGCGGGCATTCACTGCTGCGGCAACACCGAGTGGAGCATCCTTGTTGACGCCGGCGTCGATATTGTCAATTTTGACGCCTTCCAGTACGGGGAGACCATCGCCATGTATGCCGATTCGATCAAAGCGCATCTCGACAGGGGCGGCATACTCGCCTGGGGTGTCGTTCCCACTTCCAAGGCCATCCGGGAGCAGACGGTCGAAACCCTTGAGGCGCAGCTTGAAAAGGTCATGGATAACCTCGCGTCAAAGGGCATCAGCAAGGCTGTCATCACAGAGCAGGCTATTATCACGCCCTCCTGCGGCACCGGCTCGCTCGACCCGGAGGATGCGGAAAAGGTGTTTGAGCTCACCAGTGCATTGTCTAAAAGAATGAAGGAAAAATACGGGTTCTGATTAATATTGGGTGACGACGCGCGGGGGGTGTTTTCTGCCCTCGGGCAATAAACGCCCCCTGCGCGGGCGTCGGCCATCTTCCAAAAAATAGAAGCAAAAGATTCTGAAATTAAGGATGGTTCAAATGAAAATTGCAGTATCCGGCAAGGGCGGAGTAGGGAAATCCACCATCGCGGGGGTGCTTGCGCTTTCGCTTGCCAAACAGGGCGGGAGAGTGCTTGCTCTGGATTCCGACCCGGATGCGAACCTCGCGTCCGCGCTCGGTATCACGCATGCAGAGCAGGAAAAGATCGTACCGATCTCAAAGCAGATCGAGCTCATCGAGGAGCGCACGGGGGCGAAGGTCAGCCAGTACGGCCAGGTTTTCAAGATCAATCCCGATGTTTCGGATGTCGCGGATAAATACGCCTATACCCACAACGGCGTTTCCCTGCTGGTGCTGGGTGCCGTCAGGGTGGGCGGCGGCGGGTGCGCCTGCCCGGAAAACACCTTTATCAGGGCGCTCGTGACCGACCTTGTGCTTCATAAAAACGAAACCCTGATCATGGATATGGAAGCCGGCATCGAGCATCTCGGGCGCGCCACCTCGCAGGGCGTGGATATGATGATTGTGGTCGTCGAGCCGGGCCAGCGCTCGGTTGACTGCGCCAACACCATTTTGAGGATGACAAAGGAGATTGGGCTGAAAAAGGTTGTGCTTGTGGGCAACAAGGTGGCAAACGCCGCCGACGAGGCGTTTATCAGGTCTTCGCTGCCGGGGCAGGAGTTCCTGACGGTTCTGCCCTATTCCAACGCGATCCGGAGCGCAGACAGGGACGGGTTTTCCGTGCTTGACGTGATGGATAACGAATTGTCCCTGAAGTTCAATGAATTATTCACGAAGATCGGAGAAATGCAGAAATGAGCTATCTAATCGCAGTTTCCGGGAAGGGCGGGGTGGGCAAGACCACCATCTCAAGCCTGATTGTCAGGCAGCTTGTCGCAAACGGCATGACGCCGGTTCTGGCTATAGACGCAGACCCCAACAGCTGCCTTGACGCCGCCCTCGGCGTAAAGGTGGAAAAAACGGTCGGCGGCGCAAGGGAAGAGGTCAGGCAGGAGTCTCAAAACGGGCTTACGGGCGTTTCAAAGCAGGAAATGCTGCAGCTGAAGATTTCGGAAAGCCTTGTGGAGGCTCACGGATTCGATCTGATTGCCATGGGCAGACCGGAAGGGGCCGGCTGCTACTGCTATGCCAACAACGTATTGAAATCGGTGATCGCGCAGATTTCCGGCCAGTACCCTTATGTGGTGCTGGACAACGAAGCGGGGCTTGAGAATCTCTCACGCAGGATAGTTCAGAAGGTCGATATGCTGGTTCTCGTCGCCGATCCCTCCAACTCCGGGATGGAGACGCTCAAGAGGCTGTATACCCTCGCAAACGAAATGGAAATAAAATATGACCGCCTGCTGCTGATTGTAAACCGGTTGCGCAGCGGCAGCATACTTGACAGAATAGATGAAATCAAGGCTTTCACAAAAGCGGATGACGTCATCGTGCTCGAGGATGATGCGGAAATCGCGTCTTTTGCGGAGAAAAGCGAGAATTTCCTGCAGCTGCCGGATACCAATAAGACCCTGAAAAAGATCAATGAATTGATCCTGACCATTAAAACAAAATTGGCATAAGACAGAAAATTTTATAATCGGGGTGAAAAAATGCCTAAAGATCAAGAAGTTCTGAAGGCGTTAGTCAGTGACAGCGCATCTCTTGAAATGCTGTGCAAAGCACAGGACGAATGCGTTCAGACGACCTTTGACCGTTACGAAACCCAGAAGAACCAGTGCGTATTCGGTAAAAGCGGCGTCTGCTGCCGCATCTGCCATATGGGCCCGTGCCGTCTCACGAAGAACGCGCCGAAGGGCATCTGCGGCGCGGATGCGGATACCATCGCGGCCAGAAATTTTGTGCGTGAGGTCGCCGGGGGCACGGCGACGCACTCCGACCATGGCCGTCACCTGGTGCTGATGCTCAAGAAGGTGGCGCTCGGCCACGGCAACGGGTATGTCATCAAGGATGAAAAGGCGCTCAGGTACGCCGCCAAGCTGTATGACATCGAGCAGGACGGCAGAAGCGTAAATGAGATTGCCCTCGATCTCGCCAACACCATGCTCGGCGAATTCTCCTCCCAAGAGGAGCCTTTAAAGACCCTGAATCTCGCGCCGCTCAAGAGGCAAAGCCTATGGAGTTCCGTGGGCGTAGCCCCGCTCGGAATAGACCGCGTCGTGGTCGAAGCCCTGCACAGGACGACGATGGGCGTCGACCATGATTACAGGAGCCTGCTCCTGCATGCGTTCCGCACCTCCCTCGCCGACGGCTGGGGCGGCTCAAGGGTGGCCTCCATCGTTTCGGATATCCTGTTCGGCACTCCCGCGCCCGTCCGGAGCACGGTCAATCTGGGCGTTTTAAAAGAAGACACCGTCAACATCATCATCCACGGCCATGAGCCGGCGCTTTCGGAAATGCTGACCATCGCGGTCGCCGACCCCGAGATCGTCGAATACGCGAAAGCTGCCGGCGCGCAGGGCATCACGCTCGCGGGCATTTGCTGCACGGCCAATGAAATCCTCATGCGCCATGGCGTCCCCGTCGCGGGCAATCTGCTGCAGCAGGAGCTTGCAATTGTAACGGGCGCCGTTGAGATGATGGTCATCGACGTGCAGTGCTGCATGCCGAGCCTGCCGGACGTCGCCAAAAATTATCACACGGAGATCGTTTCCACCTCCGAAATTGCCAAGACGGTCGGAGCCGACGCCTTCCGCTTCAACGAGGATGATCCGCTGAAGTCGGCAAAGGATTTGATTAAGAAGGCGATTGATAACTTCAAAAACCGCGACCCGGAAAAGGTTTCGATCCCCAAGGCAAAGCAGCCGATGATCGCGGGATTCAGCGTGGACGCGATCAAACACATGCTCGGCGGTACATACAGGGCCACCTTCAGACCTTTGAACGATGCGATCATCCAAAACCGCATCACGGGCGTCGTCGGCATTGTGGGCTGCAATAACCCGAAGAAGAAAATGGACGATTATACGAATATCCTCACCAAAGAGCTCATCCGCCAGAACGTGCTGGTGCTCAAAACCGGCTGTGCCGCGATTGCTTCCGGCAAAGCCGGGATGCTCAAGCCGGAGGTAGGGCTGGAGTTCGCCGGCAGCGGATTAAAGGAAATATGCGAAGCGGTCGGCATACCGCCGGTGCTGCATATGGGAAGCTGCGTGGATAATTCGAGGATTCTGGAGGCCGCGACCGAGATCGTCCGCGAGGGCGGCCTTGGCGACGACCTTTCGTCGGTTCCGGCCGTGGGCGTCGCCCCCGAGTGGATGAGCGAGAAGGCCGAGGCCATCGGCTGCTATTTCGTCGCTTCGGGCGTCGATGTTATTCTCGGCCATCCGTTTTACACTTCCGGCTCGGAAAACGTCACGAACTTTCTCAATGCGGAGAGCAAAGACATTTTCGGAGCCTCTTTCCATGTGTGTGAGGATCCGTACGAGGCCGCCGAAAAAGTTATGGCGATTCTCAATGAAAAGCGCGAAAAGCTCGGGATCAACAAAAAGGCCGAGCGCAAGCTGATGGATATGAAGGACAGGAGGGACCTCAATGTCTAAACTGATTTGTTCAAGTGCCATTGACGGGGCTGTTGAATGGGTCGTCAAGGCGGAGAACATTCTGAATGACGCGATCGGGCAGAAGGGCGAAGAATGCCCGGTCGGTTTCCCCACAACGAACTACTATCTGCCTGTTATCTATTCATTTACCGGGAAGAAAATGCAGACGCTCGCCGATCTGAAGAGTATCCTCAGGCAGGCGCGCGAAATGATACCGGCGAGGCCGGCAGCGGACGTCTGGCTGCCTTATCTCGGCAATGCGCTCGACGCGGGCGTTGCCGCTCTGTTTGCCTGCGAAGTGATCGAGGCCTGCAAATATGTGATCGGGCCGAATCCGATCGACGGCATATGGCTTGGCGCGGCGACCGACGTTATCATGCGCGAACGCGGCATCGAATTTGTCGACGGGACCGCGCCCGGCTTTGCGGCCATTACCGGCGCCGCGCCCGACAATAAAACGGCGGTGAAGATCGCCAAGGAGCTCCAGCAGAAAAACCTCTACGTATTCATGGCGGGCTGCACCGACGGCAAGCAGTTTGCCGAGCAGCTGGCTGAGGAAGGCGTGCAGCTCGGCTGGGAAACAAGGCTCGTGCCCTTCGGCAGGGACGTTTCGGCGCTGATCTATGCGCTTGGCTTTGCAAACAGGGCGGCTCTTTCGTTCGGCGGCATCAAGCCGGGCGATTATGAAGGCAACCTCCGGTATAACAAAAACAGGATCTTTGCGTTTGTGCTTGCGCTCGGCGAAGTGACCCCCGATAAATATGCGGCCGCCGCCGGCGCGATCAATTACGGCTTCCCGATTATCGCGGATACCGATATCCCGCAGATACTGCCGACCGGCATCTGCACCTACGAGCACGTCGTTTCCAACGTGCCGTATGAGCAGATGGTGGAAAAGGCGCTTGAAGTGCGCGGCTGCAAAATCAAGGTCGTGGATGTGCCCATCCCCGTGCCCTACGGGCCGGCGTTCGAGGGCGAGAGGATCCGCAAGGAAAATGTCCATGCCGAGTTTGGCGGCAACAAATCCCCTGCGTTTGAGTTTGTGACGAGCGTCGAGCTTGACCAGATCAACGACGGCGAGATCGAGCTGATCGGGAAGGATATCGACGAGGTCCCGGCCGGCACGGTGCTGCCGCTCGCGATATGGGTTGAAGTGGCGGGTAGAAAGATGCAGCCTGACTTCGAGCCGATCCTTGAGCGTCAGATCCACCATATGGTAAACGGCGCGGAGGGCATCTGGCACATGGGCCAGAGGGATATCGTCTGGACAAGGGTCTCGAATGACGGCTTTGCAAAGGGCCTGCGGATCAGGGATTACGGCCAGATACTCCATGCGCGGTTCCTTTCGGATTATCCGGCGATCGTCGACAAGGTTAAAGTGACGATGATCACGGATGAGGAAGAGGTCAACAAGCGCCTGCAGGTTGCGAGGAAGGTCTACGGCGAACGCAACCGCCGGCTCGAATCGATGACCGACGAATCTGTCGATACCTTCTATTCCTGCCTGCTCTGCCAGTCTTTCGCGCCGAATCATGTCTGCATCATCACGCCCGAAAGGCTTGGGCTGTGCGGTGCCTACAACTGGCTCGACGGCAAGGCTGCCTTTGAAATTGACGAAACGGGGCCGAATCAGCCCGTTAAAAAGCTCGAATGCATCGATGAGAAAAAGGGCGTCTGGAAAGGCGTCAACGATTTCGTCTACCTCAACAGCCACAAGACAGTCGAGTCGTTCTGTGCCTATTCGATCATGGATAGGCCGATGACGAGCTGCGGCTGCTTCGAGGCCATCGTCGCATATGTCCCCGAATGCAACGGCGCCATGGTCGTGAACCGCGAATTCATCGGCGATACGCCCGTGGGCATGACCTTCTACGCATTGGCGGGCAATGTCGGCGGCGGCGTCCAGACCCCCGGCTTCATCGGCTGCGGGAAGGTATTCCTGACGTCGCGGAAGTTCCTTTCGGCCGAGGGCGGGTTCAAACGGCTCGTATGGATGCCCAAGGAGCTCAAGGAGCAGCTTAAGGACGATCTCGATCGCCGTTTCGAAGAGCAGGGTGTTTCAAACTGGATGGATATGGTGGCCGATGAAACGATCGCGACCACCGCGGATGATGTCAGAGCCTATATGGAAAAGATCAGGCATCCCGCTCTTGAGCTGGATGATATGAGGAATTATGTCGAGGCCGCCGATGACGGGCAGGAGCCGGCGGCGAAGGCCGAGGCGGAGAAGCCCCAGCCACAGGTTGCCGCGCCCGAGCAAAAGTCGGCGGAAAGCCCCGCCGTTTCACAGGCGGATATCGAACAGATCAAAAAAGAGCTCAGCGAGCAGATCCGCGAGCAGCTCACGCGTGAAGTGGTGGGCAGCATTATCGATGTGCTCTCTCAGAAATTCCTCGGGAAGGCGGCGGCCATTACCGAAGTGGCCGTGCCGCAGGCGAAAGAGGCACCGGCCGCCCCGGCACCGGCTGCGTCAGAACGGATATCGGCCATTCAGTCCTTCACCGTGCCCAAAGAGACCTGCGAAACCCCGATCTGGCAGGTGAAGCTCGGCAACACCAAGGCCGAGGGCGGCACAAGGGGGAAGACCCTGATGGCCGGCGGCTCGACCTGCATGCCTTTCCATCTGTGGGAGGGCGAAATACCGAACAGGCCGCTTGTGGCGATGGAGGTTTTTGACGTCGTCAGCGAAAAATACCCCGAGCTGCTGCGGAATATCTACGGCGATCTGCTCAACGACCCCGCCGCGATGGCTAAGGTCTGCGTGGAGAAGTACGGCGCCGATCTCATCAGCGTGCGGCTTGACGGCACCCACCCGGAGCGCGGCAACAGAAGCGCGCAGCAGGCGGTGGAGCTTGTCCGCCGCGTTCTCAAAGCGGTCGACGTGCCGCTGATCATCACAGGCCACAACAACTATGAAAAGAACAACGAGGTCATGAAGGCCGTCGCACAGGCCTTCGAGGGTGAAAACCTGCTGCTCAACGGGGTCGATCAGGATAACTACCGCACGATCGCCGGCGCCGCAATGGCTTACGGGCACACAGTGGTGGCCCAGTCGCCCATCGACGTCAACATCGCCAAGCAGATCAATATCCTGCTGACCAATATGAACATCAGGCCCGAGCAGATCGTCATCGACCCGACGACCGGCACCATCGGCTACGGCATCGAATACACCTATTCGGTGATGGAGCGCATCCGGCATTCCGCGCTGGGCGGCGACAAGATGCTCTGCGCGCCCATGATCGTCACGCCGGGCTATGAATGCGCGAAGATCAAAGAATTCAAGGCTCCTGCCGAGAGTTTCCCCACCTGGGGCGAGCTTGGCAAGCGCGCTGCCCTCTGGGAGCTTTCAACGGCGACCAGCCTGCTTTATGCTGGCGCCGATATCCTGATTATGTATCATCCCGAAGCGGCTATGGCTGCCAGAAGGACCATTGATAAACTGCTCGACAACAAATCGGCCAATTGACCACGGGAGGAAAATGATATGGCGCTGAACGGTCTGCAGATACAAAAACTTCTTCCGAAAACCAACTGCAAGGAATGCGGTTCCAACACCTGTCTTGCTTTCGCCATGAAACTGGCCGCAAAAAAAGCGAACCTTTCCGAATGCCCCTATGCGTCCGACGAAGCGAAGAAGCTGCTTGGGGCGGACAGCGAGCCCCCGGTAAAAGCCGTGGTGCTCGGCAGCGAGATCCGCTCGACGGTCGGCGGTGAGACCGTGCTCTACCGGCACGAAAAAACCTTTGTCAATCAGACGATGCTCGCGGTCAATATCGACGACGACGCGGCCCAGGCCGATAAAACCCTTGAGGATATCCGGGATTACAAACTTGTGCGGGTCGGCGAGGTGCTGACGGTCAATGCCGTCGCGGTCACGCAAAAGGGCGCCGACAACGGCCGCTTTGTCTCGCTTGTCAAAAAGGCGTGGGACGTCACGAAGCTGCCTGTGATTATCCGCGCCGCGAGTAACGACGCCGCGAAGGCCGCCGCCGAGGCTGTCAGGGGCACGGGCAGCGTGATCGCCTCGGTTGACGCGGGCAACGTCGACGCAATGCGCGGCGTGGCCGAAGAAAACGGGCATATTCTGGCAATTACTGCGCATGATATCGACGGCATCACCGAGCTGTCGGCAAAGCTGAAAAACGAAGGCTTCAACAACCTGTTGCTGCAGTACGATACAAAATCCGCCGCGGAGGCCTTTCAGACCAATTCGATCGCCCGCCGCGCGGCATTGAAGCAAAACTATAAGCCTTTGGGCTACGCCACGCTGAAGTTCATCGACACAGGAAGCCTGATGGACGACACGGCCGAGGCGATCAACGAGATCCTCAAATACGGCGGAGTCTGCGTGCTCCCGGGTTTCGACCCGGCGCAGCTCGTCGCCCTGATGACGCTGCGGCTCAACATCTACACCGATCCACAGAAGCCGATCCAGGTCGAGCCCAAGGTCTATGAGGTCGGCGAGCCGGATAAGAATTCGCCGGTTTTTGTAACCTCAAATTTCTCGCTGACCTATTTCATCGTGTCGGGCGAAATCGAGAACAGCGGTATCAGCGCCTGGCTCGTCATCCCGGACTGCGAAGGGCTCAGCGTCCTGACGGCATGGGCTGCCGGGAAGTTCTCGGGCTCAATGATCGCGAAGTCGATCAAGGAATACGGGCTTGAAGGCATGACCGATACGAGGAAAATCGTCATCCCCGGCTACGTATCCCAGATCAGCGGCGAGCTCGAGGAGGGCCTTCCCGGCTGGAAGGTGCTTGTCGGCCCGCAGGACGCGGGGGATCTCGAGGGCTTTATCAAAACGGTTTTAAAATAGTATTCCCCAAGGCGGGGGTCACAGGGGGAATTTTGTGCGGCTGTCGGCCGCACAAAATTTTCTCACGGGCTTTTCGCCTCCCGCGCCCGGCAGCAGCCGGGCACTCCGCTCATATATTTGTTTAAATTCAATTTGCCATGGGTATCGTCTCAATTCGGAGTCCGTACTGCACTTTTGGGTCGGATAGAAAAGGTGGATTTTCATGCCTGTCATAACCTTCAAGCCAAGCGGAAGATCGGCGATCGTGCCGGATGGCGCGCCCCTGCTGGATGCGGCGAAGCTCGCCTGCGTTTCGGTTGAAACACCGTGCGGAGGGAACGGGCTTTGCGGCAAATGCATCGTCAAAATTGAATCCGGCAAAGTCCGGTTTGACAACGGCGGCATCCTTTCGGATGACCTTGTCGGCGAGGGCTTCGTCCTGATCTGCAAGACCTCCGTGGCTGACGAGCCCGTAAGCGTCCTGCTGCTTTCCCAGCTCGATCAGGAGCAGGGGAAATTCGCGGAAGCGACTCAGGATATCCATCTGATCGACCGGGGGCTGCTGCCCGCCGGAGAAGACATCGACCCGCTGGTCAAGCTGAAAGTGCTGACAGTTCCCGCCCCGGAAATGGGCGACGGCCTTTCGGATATCGACCGTCTGCAAAAAGCCCTCTCTGTCGGGCTCCAGGGGCAGGGCGCGGATATCCCGCTTTGCGTTCTTAAAAGCCTGCCGCAGGTTTTGAGAGAAGACGAAGGCAGGGTTACTATCGCTTATTTTGCGGCTCCGAGCGGCATTAAAATCGTCGGAATCACAGCGTCGGATACGCTTGACCGAAATTTCGGGGTATGCATCGACATCGGCACGACCACTATTGCCGTCCAGCTCGTGGATATGCGCGGCGGCCGTATCATAGGCTCCAAGACCGATTATAACGCCCAGATTGAATGCGGCCTCGACGTGATCAGCCGCATCAATTACGCAAAAAAGCCGCAACGGCTGGAGGAGCTCCGGGAAAAGGTCACGGGCACGATCAACGGCATTATCCGGCAGCTTGCCGAAGCAAACCGGATAGCGGTCGAATCCGTTTATAACGTCTCTGTCGCGGGGAACACCACGATGGTGCACCTGGTGATGGGTATTTTTCCGGAGTATATCCGGCTCGAGCCGTATTCGCCGGCGGTTTATCAGGTTCCGTTTTACAGGGCATCCGAGCTGGGGATCGCGGCAAACCCCGAGGCCCCCGTTTATTTCGCCCCCTCGGTCGGCAGTTATGTCGGCGTAGACATCACCTCCGGGCTTCTGTGCACAAGCCTCGCAACCGATTCCGAGGAGCTCTGCCTTTTTATTGACATCGGCACCAATGGGGAAATCGTCTTGGGCAACAATGAATTCCTGCTCGGATGCGCCTGCTCTGCCGGCCCCGCGTTTGAGGGCGGCGGCATCGACAGCGGCATGAGAGCCTCGAACGGCGCCATCGAAAAGGTTGAAGTCGACCGGGAGACCGGCAGGGCGGAATATTCGACGATCGGGAACGGGCCCCCTGTCGGAATCTGCGGATCGGGGCTGATTTCCCTGATCGCCAACCTGTTTTCAACCGGCTGGATCGACGCGGGCGGCAAGCTCGACCGGCACAGGGGCTGTGAATCCATCAAGTTTAACGGAAAATATTCGACTTATATCGTGGCGGCGGCGGATCAAACCGCAAACGGAAAACCCATCGCGATTACCGAAGCGGATATTGACAATCTCATCCGGGCGAAAGCTGCGATTTTTTCTGCGTGCTATACCCTGCTGCAAAAAATACAGCTGGGTTTCGACGACCTGACCCGGATCTATATCGCAGGAGGCTTCGGGCGTTATCTGAATATTGAAAAATCGACGGTGATCGGTCTGATCCCGCTGCTGCCCGGCGAAAAATTCAAATTTATCGGCAATTCGTCGGTGATCGGCGCATATATGACCCTCGTCTCAAAAAGACACCGGGAAAAGGAGCTGGAGCTTGCCCGGAAGATCACCTATATAGACCTGAGCACCGAGCCCGACTATATGTATCAGTACACCGCGGCGTTATTTCTCCCGCATACGGACGCGGATCTTTTTAAGCCCTCCTGACAGAAGGCGCAGCATGTCGGAAACCACTTTGGAAAATGGCACAAACGATTATAAAGAGCCGTCAACAAAACAGACTCCCGGACTCAATGTTGGGTGAATTCCCGTCGATGGACGCGCCGGCTTTCACCGCGCGGCGTGCTGCAGGCTATCTTCGTTCGGCGACCGGTCGCCGAAAGTGAATCGCATCGCCGAAGAAACGATGCCGCTGTCTGAGCTCGCAGCGAGTTAAGGCATCGTTTCTAGGGAGTATTATTTAATGCGAGCTCAAAAGTATCCGCCGTGCGGTTTTCCGGCGCCCCGTTATTTCGAAAGCGACTTTTTTCCTACCTTTTTTCGGCGCAACGAAAAAAGGTAGTGCCTTGCCGCGGCATGAGCGGCAAAGACTATCCATTTTATCAGACCTCCGATTTTGGGCATTTGCTGAATGCCTAAACCTTTAACGACAATCTCGGCTTTCCTGACAGAAGGTGTCGATGCCCTCCTGAGCCCTTACACGGTAAAAAAAATTCTCCGTTTCCTCGGGCCTACCCGAGAGAATCGGAGAATTATTCTTTATGAAACTCTGATATTCATTTTAAACTCTGAAGGATGATCTTATGTTCGACGAGCTGCATCTCCTTGATTTTCGCCACGACATTTTTCCGCTCGCCAAAGATATTCTCAATATAGATTGCTTCCTCCGATGGAATAACCTTATCCACCGAGTCGAGCAGCAAGGTCAGATCTCCCTTTTCGTTTTCCATATAGACATTGGCTTCACACATATTACTCACCCCTCAGAAAATTTTTCACAAGTTGGGCGGCCTCGTCGATGTAATGCGGCAAAGGCTCGCCGGTAATGCCGACAAGATAGATGTTGCAGCGGTTCAGCGGGATCAGGACTTTCTTCGCCCTGCTTTTTGCGACGGCTGCCGCCATGCGCTCCGTGAATTCGCCGAGCATCGAATCTGCGGCCAGGATTCCGATGCTGCCGACAATGATATCCGCACCCGGGGCATTGAAGGCGATCGCATTTTCCCCGGTCGCCCCTTCGTTTGCCCCTGCTTTGAGCATCAGCGACGTTGCGAGGGCGTTTGTTCCGAGCGCCAGAATATCGGTATCTTCACCGAGCTCCCTGCGCAGAGTCTGTATAATAGCCTTGCCCATCCCTCCTCCCTGACCGTCAATGACCGCAATGCGCATTTTATCTTCCTCCTGATTTCATACCTGGAATACGGCGGCATGCCCTTTTATAGACAGGCTGATTATCGTTTTCTCACGCATATATAGCTCTTACGCTACTATAATAACACAAATGATGTCTGATTTAAACAGTTTTCGTTGTTTTGCTAATCTGAGAAATTAATGCATCGCGAAATTTAAATAATCAGATTAACAAATTGTGAGAATTAACTGTCAATGGACGTGTCGGTTTTTCCGGCGCCCCGCATCTAAACAACGCCCTTTTTTTGCACCCTTTTTCGGGCGAGCGAAAAAAGCGGTGAGCCGTCTGGCTTGAGCGGCAAAGATCTATTCCATTATCAATTATCCTATCGCGCAGATTACCCACTCCGATCAATGAAACACTGAATAAATCAGGGCAAAAAACAGTGAAATAAAAGTGACAGCTAAATGGTGAAATATTGATATTGCTGTGACTTGCCAATATGAGAAAGCGGTACTTTTATAAGATTATAAATGAATATCCTGAAGAGCTGCAATGAAAACGAAATATATTGACAACTTAATAAAAGTACAATATAATATAAATCGTAATATATCGAATACTGAAGCGAACAGCAGAATGGCCCTGAGAAAGCCCGTGGGTCAGATGCGGGGAGCAGAGGATACCGATCGGATAATTGTATAAAATATAAGGAGAGCGGGCTTTTATGACGGGTGAGAGAGCCGAAGATCTCAGTGTTGAAGACCGACGGAGAAAAATTCTTGAAATGATCAACAGCAACGGAAAGGTGAAGGTCACCGAGCTGAGCCGGATGTTCGGGATTTCCGAGGTGACCATCCGAAACGATCTGACGGAGCTTGAAAACCAAGGGCTGCTCGAGCGCATCCACGGCGGTGCCGTCAGCACCTATAAAAATTACTACAGCATGACTTTCAGCGACAGGCTCAATACCAATACCGATGAGAAGCGCAAGATTGCCGTGGCGGCGGCCAATCTGATCTCCGACGGAGATACCGTCCTGCTCGGGTCGGGCACAACGCCGCTGTTTGTTGCAAAGGCGCTTAAAGGCAAAAAGAGCCTGACGATCGTCACCAATTCGCTTTCTATCGCACAGGAAGCGAGCTTCGACCTCAACTTCTATGTCATCATGCTCGGGGGCAACCTCATTTCACAGTATCTGTTTACTTA
This sequence comes from Clostridia bacterium, assembly GCA_031292115.1. Lineage (GTDB taxonomy): Bacteria > Bacillota > Clostridia > Oscillospirales > Ethanoligenentaceae > JARLHS01. The sequence continues at coordinate 14,538 of JARLHS010000044.1, forward strand.
TGGCGACGATACAATCAGCCAGCTCAAGCGGTACAAGGCGGATAAACTGATTATTTCCCCCGACGGCGTCAGCGCGGAGGACGGCGTAAGCACCTGCTATCATCATGAGGCCGAGATATGCAGACAGATGATCGCGAGGTCAAACGAATGCATTGTGATTGCTGATTACACGAAGATCGGCAGGGCGAGCTTCGTACATATTGAATCCATTGACCGCGTTGACCGGCTCATCACCAACGACATCGCCAATAAGGACGAGATCGCGGCGATCAGAAAAATGGGCGTCGAGGTCAATCTGGTATAATACTCATCACCAACTAAAAAAGCGATAAGATTGCTTTTTTATCACCGCTTTCAGCGGCGTGCAAAAACAGGTTATTTTTTTGCGAGATAGGGATTAAACGTCTCTCCCGGCGGCTTGCGCCGCCACATGTCGCAAAGCGGCATGCATCAAACTGCGGAATTATATCCGCAGTTTGATGGGAGAATCGTATAAACACACCGGCCGGGCCGGATATTATGACAATCAAACACCTGTGTTTACGGCACCCGGCGCTCTTGCCCCGCAGCCGTACGGCGCGGGTGTGTCGGAGGGCAAAATGGAAGAACTTCTGATCGGTATCGACGTTGGCACGACGGGGACTAAAAGCATGGTGCTCGATGCGTCGGGCACAATTCTTGCAAGCGCGTACAAAAGCTATCCGACCTATAATGACAGGCCGGGATACGCTGAGCAGGATGCGGAGGATTGGTGGGGCGCAGTCGTCGAAACCGTGCGCGAATGCACGAAAGACAAGCGGGTCGCGGATGCGGTCGTCGCCATCGGGCTTTCCAGCCAGGGCGGGAGCATGGTGCCCATCGGGGCGGACGGGCGCCCCATCCGGCGCTCAATGATCTGGATGGATAAGCGCGGCGATGCGCAGAGCCGGTATTTCAGTGAGAACATGCCGGAAGATTATATTTACCTGACCACGGGCTGGGCGCTGTCGGGCAGCCTCAACGCGGTGCAGATTCGGTGGATGAGCGAGCATGAGCCCGAGCTTTTCGCAAAAACCGCGTTCTTTCTTTCAACGATCGATTTCGTCAATATGAAGCTGACGGGCCGGCGCTGCATTGATCCCTCCAACGCGGGCATTACGCAGCTTTTTAATCTTCACACCATGAAATGGGATGAAAAAATTCTGGGTCTTGTCGGTCTGGGCGCCGAAAAGCTCCCAGAGATCGCCGATTCGGGCAGCGTGATCGGGGAATTGACCGGTGAAGCGGCGGAAGCGCTGGGGCTTAAAAGGGCGGTGCGCGTCGTCAGCGGCGGGCACGACCAGTATTGCGTTGCTCTGGGCGCCGGTGCCGTGAACGCGGGGGATGTGCTGCTCGCGACGGGCACGGCCTGGGTAGTCGCGAAGATTTCGGATTCCCCTCAATTTGACACAGCCACGCACCTTGCACAGAGCATCCATACCGTAAAAGGGAAATGGGGCTCCATCGGCTCTTTGGAAAACGGCGGGAGCAGCCTCAAGTGGTTTCAGGAGAAATTTGCGGGCAATATTGAGGCCGGCGGGAAGATGGAAAAGGAAAGCCTTCAGCAGATCGACGCTATCGCTGCCGAAAGGCCGATTGGCTCCAACGGCATCCTGTTCTACCCCTGCTTCGGCGGTGCAATGCTCCCAAAAATGGAGCCGCTGACCAGAGGGACGATCCTGGGGCTGGATTTCAGTCACGACCGCTATGATCTCGCAAGGGCGGTCATGGAGGGTGTGGTATTCCAGACCCGGCGGATCCTTGAGCTATTCGGCAGGGAAGACAGGCCGAACGGCGTCATAAAAATGCTTGGAGGCGCGACGCGGAGCCCCCTCTGGAGTCAGATGGTCGCGGATATTTTCGGCGCTCCGATCACGATTCCGCTGGTGGTGGATATCGCGTGTGTCGGCGCGGCGGCTCTGGCTGGCTGCGGCGCGGGGCTTTATCCCGATGCCTGCGCGGGATACGCGCGGCTCAGGCAGAAGGAAACGGAGTTTGTGCCGGTTGCGGCGAATGTAAAGCGTTATCAGGCGCTGTATGAACAGTTTGCGCAGCGCGCCGGCCTGCTGGAGGCATGCTACAAAATCGGATCAAATCAGGCCGAAGGATAAAATATAGCCCGAATTTCGGAACAATATAAAAGGGGAGTCGTGATGATGGAAAAGTATACAGCTTCGATGGAAAATCATGAAGGGCTCAGGATCGCGGTGCTGCGCTGTGACGGGGATGCGGGAGAAAGCATGGAAGCCTGGATAGCCCCCGATTTCGGCGCCAACCTATGCAGGTTTATCGTCGACGGCATGAACGTAATTGATTCTGATTTCTCCGTGCTTACCGAAGGCGGATACACCGGAACGCCCGTGCTTTACCCCACGCCAAACCGTGTGCGCAACGGCCGCTTCCGGTATGACGGCCGCTTATTCCGGCAGACAAAGAACGGCAGGGAAGTACATGAGCATGGGCTGGTGCATGACGAGCCCTGGCGCTTTGATCCGCCTGTGGCCGGCGCCGATCATGCGCAGTTTGACGCATGGGTTGATTTTACCCCGGGCTCCGGCATTTACGCATCCTTCCCGTTTGATCATCGCCTGGCACTGCGTTTTACGGTCGACCGGTCTGGAGTCAGTATCGAATACCGCATTGAGAGCCGCTGCGGGGAGGAGATTCCGTTCGGTTTCGGGCTGCATCCGTATTTCACGAAGCTGTCGGGGGACGAAGGCACGTTTGTTTCCCTCCCCGCACAGGCCGTGATGGATTATACCTCTGATCTTCTGCCGACGGGAAGGCTGATCGACGTGAAAGGCACGCTGTATGATCTGGGTGAGCCGACCCCTGTCGGGAAGCTGGATCTTGATCACGTCTTTACGTCGATACCCGAAGGCCGGCATGCCACGGCTTCATACCGCACGCGGCAGATCGGGGTCACGCTTGAAAATACCGCGGATTTCACCCATCTGGTGCTGTATACGCCGTCGGGCGAGCCCTATTTCTGTATTGAGAATCAGACCTGCTCCACCGACGCGCACAATCTGTACGACAGCGGATTCAAAACCGAATCCGGCCTCAAAACGGTTCCCGCGCGGGCAAAAACTGAAGGCCGGGTAAAATATGCGGTCAGCAGAGGCTGATGCAACAGGGGCTGATGCAGCAGAGGCTGATTGTTTCTGTGTATCGATAAAGGCTTGAGTATGATGTAAAATGACATTTTGCCTGCGTGGCAGGTAAAGTGGAGTTGCAGAGGGGATTATTGAGAATCCGAAGGATTTTCAATAATCCCCTCTGATCTTTGGCACTTTCCCGCACCGGGAAGGGGCCGGGGATGGGCGCAATCGATGCGGGCTGAGTCATTTGCGCAACATGTTTTCAAAATAGGTTCTTCGTCAATCTGACAGGCAGGCCGGC
>JARLHS010000045.1 GCA_031292115.1 Clostridia bacterium
CACATAATGCGGAATGCCGAGCATGGCGCACACGCGCCGCGCGTCGTCGACATCGGTCTGCGAGCAGCAGGTCCTGCCGCCCGGGCATACCTCCTCGGAGGGCCAGACGTTGAGCGTGATGCCGAGCACGTCATACCCCTGTTCGAGCAGCAGCGCGGCGGCGACGGAGCTGTCCACCCCGCCGCTCATGGCCGCGACGGCAAGCTTTTTCATCCGATTACCCCGCTATCGCGAGCATGCGCTCGAGGCAGGTCTTCGCGCGAAGCCGGATGCTCTCCTCCACCTCGACGACATAGCGGCCTTCGTCGAGTGAACGCCGGACGCTTTCAAGCGTCGTCATCTTCATGTTGCTGCAGACAAGCCGCGGAGAAAGCAGGATGAATTCCTTCTGCGGGTTATCCTTGCGCAGCGTGTGCAGGATGCCCATTTCCGTGCCGATGAGGATGCACTGCGCGGGCGAGCGCCGGCAGAAATCGATAATTTCGCTTGTGCTGCCCGTGAAATCGGCTACATCCACCAGCTCGGGCGGGCATTCGGGATGCACGGCCACCGGCGCGCCGGGGTATTTTTTACGCGCGGCCTCCAGCTCGCGCAGGCCGATGCGCGTATGCGTGACGCAGCAGCCGTCGTGCACGAAAAAATTCTTTTCGGGCAGCTGCATGGCCACGAAATGCCCGAGATTGCGGTCGGGGACAAAGATGATATCGCGCTGCGGCAGCGCGCGCGCGATCTTCACGGCGTTCGAAGAGGTGCAGCAGACGTCGCATTCGGCCTTGACCTCGGCCGAGGTGTTGATATAGCACATGACGGCGGCGCCCGGGTGCTGCGCCTTGAGGGCGCGCACATCCTCGACGGTTACGGAATCGGCCATCGGGCAGCCCGCCTGCCGCTCCGGCAGCAGCACGGTCTTTTGCGGGGAAAGAATCTTGGCGCTTTCCGCCATGAAGCCGACCCCGCAGAAAACAATGCACTGGGCGGGGTTTGTGGCACAGAGCTTGCTCAAATAAAATGAATCGCCAACGGCGTCGGCGATTTCCTGCACCTCGTCATTCTGATAGTTGTGGGCCACAATGACCGCGTTTCTGGCCTTCTTAAGCCCTTGGATCTGCTCTGCTATGGTGCTGTCGTTCATTTTAACCTCCATGCGCCGTAAAGCGCTTAATTGGTGAATCTTCCGGTGGGCGGCGGCTGAAAAACAGATCGAATTATGATGTATTCCGCCGTAACCGCATTCGGATTGCCGCGCGAAGATACTGCATTGGAAGACCGCGGGGTATCTCCGATGCCGCCCTGCGGGGCATTTCACCCCAATTTATAAGAATCATGATAAAAATGTAACATACTGAGCCGCCAAAGTAAAAAACGGATTGCAGCGCTGCGCCGCCGCTTGATTTTTACTGAATCTGCCTAGGTAACGCCTTGCATTTGCATAATTTAGAAATTCATTATTTACAGACGCTCAGAAACATGTTAGAATAAGAAATACATCAAAATTCAAAGGAGAGAAATCATGCCTGAGAAAAAAGAGAAAAAGCAGAATTTCCTCATGTATAGAAATAAACCGCTCGTTCGCTGCGGCAACATTCTCTATTATGGGAATATGAGCGACAAATATGTCGTCATGCTGCAGATAGTCAACCAAAAGCCTTTTAAGGATACCGAGGAGGCAGGGGTGGTGCAGATCCAGCTCATGGCCACCGATCCCGATATCCGCGCCCGCGACAGGATTATTAAAAAATCAGAAAAAGAAGGCCTTTTCAACGCGATCGACATCGGAAGCATCTGGCTTGAGCGGCAGCTCGGCGAATAAGCCGCGGCCGGTCAGTGCCTTTTGTTCAGATGTGTGGCAATTAAAGCGGCTACCGTAGCTGCTGCGGCAAGCGCCGCAATCAGGAGATAGACGGTGGAGTTTGTGTGATCGCCCAGTTGAAGGCTGGTCTGAAGAGCCTGAAACATCACCAGTCGTCCTTTCTTGGCTATTATACTAAGAAATATACCATTTCAGACTTTATCCGTCAATATAAAACGAAAAACTTTGAGGGCTTGTCCTCAGAAAAAAATAAGGATCGGTGGTCAGGATGAAGAAAAGATTTATCACGGCAATCGCGTCTCTCCTGCTGATCGTGCCCATTATCACTCTCAGTGGATGTGCTGATACCTCATGGGCAATCAAGGTAAACGGAGAAAAGGTTCCCTCCGGTATGTACGTCTATTCGCTGATGAGCATCACCGCGACCATCCTCGAATATTCCGACTCAGAGAGCTCCGATGTCTGGACGCAAAAAATCGACAACACGGATGCGCAGACATGGGCAATCAACCAGGCTATTAAATATACCGCCGCCTATATCATGACGGAAAAGCTCTGCGCGCAGGAAAAGATTACGCTGACCTCCACGGAAAAAAGCGCCGCCGACAGCCAGGCATCGGCGACTTATTCCAGTGCCACCAGCGCCTTATCCAAAAGCGGCGTCAGCCTTTCTTCACTCGATCGCATCCTGGAGGATTCACAGCTCGCCACCAAGCTTTACAACTACTATTACGGCACCAGTGGCACCAAGACGATTTCCGACACCGATTTTAAAACGTATTGCAACGATTACGTGCACGTCAAACATATCTTTTTCAACAACAAGGACGACGAGAACAATGCGCTGACCGGCAGTGCGCTCCAGGCTGTCAAAGACAAAGCCAACAGCGTTTTGGCCATGGTCAAAAAAGATCCCTCCAAGTTTGACGCACTTGCAAAGAAATACAGCGAGGATACAAACGGACTGTCGTCAAACCCGGACGGCTACACCTTCAAGAAGGGCACCACCGAGTATGTCACGGATTTCGTTACGGCCGCCGGCGATATGAAGATCGGCGAGATCAGGCTTGTTACCTCGACTCTCGGGCTGCACATCATGTATAAGCTTGCGCTCAACAATACGACAATGCTCACGCAGTATAAACAAGATCAATTCCAGTCGCTGCTCGACACTGCCGTTTCCAAGGCGACAATCGTACAGAACGCGAGTGCGATCAACGCCTATACCCCAAAGAAGATCAGCGCCAACTCGTAGGCGCGCGGCCTGCCCGCGGGGGGCACATCAGACAGCATGCACAAAGAAGGGCTTTGAGTAAAGATCGGCGCATCTTGCGCCGTGCACTCAGAGCTCTTCTTTTTTCTTTGACCGGGTTTTTTCATGATTTGTCACTGGGTTTAAAGATCAGCGCGATCAGGTAGCCGAAGAAAATGGCCGCGGCGATCCCGCCCGACGTGCCTGTGACACCTCCGGTGAAAACGCCCACCAGACCGTGCTCCGCGATGCCCTTGACAACGCCCTTTGCAAGCGCGTAGCCGAAGCCCGTGAGCGGCACCGTCGCGCCGGCCCCCGCGAAATCGACAATGGGCTGATAGACGCCGACCGCCGTGAGCACAACGCCCGCGGTGACGAAAATCACAAGGATGCGCGCGGGCGTGAGCCTTGTCTTATCGATCAGGATCTGGCCGACCACGCAGAATAAGCCGCCCACAACAAACGCTTTTACAAATTCCATATTGATAACCATCCCTTCGCGCCGAAACCGGGATGTTCTGCCCTTTTTTCGAAGCGGATCCGCGCCATACCATACGGCGCGAAAAGGCAAAACTCCCATATGAAAGATTGATCTTCCAACCTTATTTCCTCCCGCTTGAAAGGTGTACCAGATGGGCGACGGAGGGGATGGATTCACCCTGCTGCACGCTCATGGGGCTCATCAGCGCGCCTGTTGAGAGGAACAGAACCTCACCAAGCTTGCCCTGACACATGTTGTTGAGAATGAATGAGCACAGCACCGAGCCCGAGCAGCCGCAGCCTGAGCCGCCCGCGTGGACATCCTGCTTCTCACGGTCGTAGATCATCAGGCCGCAGTCGGTATAGTTTGTGCCGAGTTTGATATTTTCGCGCTCCATGAGCTCGCGGAGCAGCTCCGAGCCGTCGCTGCCGAGGTCGCCCGTGGTAATCAGATCAAAATCGTCGGGCTTGCGGCCGGTGTCGGCAAAGTAATCCTTGAGCGTTTCCGCGGCCGCCGGCGCCATCGCCGCGCCCATGTTGTTGATATCCTTAACACCGAGATCGGCAATGCGCCCGATCGTGACCTCCTTGATCAGCGGCCCCGTACCGTCGCGCGATACAATGACGGCGCCGCCGCCCGTTACCGTCCACTGCGCGCTGGGCGGCCGCTGCCCGCCGTATTCGAGCGGGAAGCGGAATTGACGCTCCGCCGCGCAGAAATGCGAGGAGGTGAGCGCCGCCGCCATGCCGGCACAGCCCGTGTCTACAAAAACAGCGGATAATGTAAGCGCTTCGGCCATTGTAGAGCAAGCACCGTAAAGCCCGATAAACGGGATGTTGAATTCGCGCAGCCCGTAGCTTGAGCCAATGCACTGGTTGAGCAGATCGCCCGAAAAAATGATGTCGATGGAGTCCGGCGTTGCGCCCGCCTTGTTGAGCGCGCGTGAGAGCACATCCTTCTGGAGCCTGCTCTCGGCTTTTTCCCATGTTTTTTCACCGAACGCCGTATCCTCTGAAATATAATCGAAGCCCGCGGCAAGCGGGCCTTCGCCTTCCTTTTTGCCGACCACCGAGGCATAACCCTTCACGGCGGTGTTGCCGAGGCCGATGGTGTATCGGCCGATACGCTGCGCCAAATCGATCCCCCCTTTAAAACAGCCGGAATATCCACAAGATCAGCCCATAGACTACCGAAGAGGCAATGCCGAAGACAAGCACCGGGCCCGCGATTGTGAACATCTTCGCGCTCATCCCGAGCACAAAGCCCTCGCTTTTGAATTCGAGCGCGGGTGCGACGATCGAATTGGCAAAGCCCGTGATGGGCACGAGCGTGCCGGCACCCGCATGCTTTGCGATTTTATCAAAGATATTGACACCCGTGAGAAACGCGCCGAGAAAGATCAGCGTGATCGAAGTGGCCGAAGAGGCGTCGAGCAGGCTCAGGCCGTACTGCTTGAAAAGATCGGCCAGCGCCTGCCCGACCGTGCAGATCGCACCGCCCACGCAAAATGCCCAGAGCATATTTTTGAGCAGCGGTGATTTTTTGGATTTTCTTTTGACCATGTTTCCATAGCCCATATTGGTAACGGCCAACACGAATATCTCCCCTTTTGTCAACTGACGCTTTATTTTTGGTGCCTGTATGCAGGCTTCGGCATAATTTACGAAATCGCCTTCGCGCCACCTGTTATTCTTTCCGGCACGGAGCGGGCATATGCAAAAACGCGCTTGTAAATCTGTGAAAAACCGGTTAAAATAATGTAAACCAACGCATGAATTAAAGAAGAAAGAGAGGCCGTTGCATTGCTTACCGTGCTCCTTTATCTGCTGCTCGGCTGCGCGGTGGGCTGCTTCGGAAGCCTCATCGGCGTGGGCGGCGGCTTTATCCTCACACCGATCCTGCTGATCTTTTACCCTGCGCTCACACCCAGCGAGGTGACCGCGATCTCCATTACCACGGTGATGTTCAATTCCGCCTCCGGCTCGGCTGCCTATGCGATGATGGGGCGAATTGATTATAAAACAGGGCTGATCTTTTCGGCGGCGGCGCTGCCCGGCACCATCATCGGCACGATGCTGATCCCGTTTCTGCCGAAGGCGGAGTTCGATATCATTTTCGGTGCCTCGATGATCGTATTCTCGGCGATGATCATCATCAAGAGCCGCCTTGGCGACAGGAGCTCCCCGCCCGATCTCGCGGGCCGCTTTCGCATCACACGCCGCCTGCGGGACAAGAGCGGCCGCGAGGCGGCATTTTCCTTCAACATGGGCGCGGGCGTGCTGATCAGCCTCGGCGTGGGCTTTCTTTCGGGCATCCTCGGCATCGGCGGCGGTATCGTGCACGTGCCCGCGCTGGTGCTGCTTGGGTTTCCGGCGCATTTCGCCGCCGCCACTTCGCATTTCGTACTGGCGCTCACAGCGCTTTCAAGCTTTGCCGTACATGCTGCGAGCGGCTCGTTTATAGGCATATGGGAAATGACGGCTTTCATTGCGCTCGGCGCGCTGATCGGCGCTCAGGCCGGCGCGCGGCTTTCCTCCAGGATCAAAGGCAGGATGATCATGCTGCTGCTCGCGGCGGCGCTGGTTCTTGCGGGGATCCGCATCCTTTATTCGGGCATCGTCGGCGTTCTGTAGGCGGCCGGTCGCCGCACGATATGAGCCTCTACCAAATCGCGCGTTTGAAACCGGCGCGTCCATTGACAGTTCAATTTCGCAATTTATAATCAGATCATTTATATTTTGAAATGCGTTACCCACTCAGATTAGCGAGGCACCCTGTTTTGTGTTTGTTGAAGATTAGACAAAAAGAGCTATTTCTGGCGAATGATGCATTAAGCGCAAAAAAAAAAGCGGATTAGGCAAAATGCTATTGAAAAGCGAATGAATTGCAGGTAAAATAAATGAAACCACTCTTATAGGCAGGCCGACCATGCCGGGGATAGAAATGAGGAGGGGTTTCTTCAGGAAATTCTGGCATCTTAACGGCGACCTGCTTACGGCTGAAAAATCGGATATTTCTCCGGGTCTTCGCGCGGCATTTCAATCGGCTCAGAGGGGCATCCGATTATGTCCGATGAGCCGCAAATACAACAGAATATAAAAAGGGCGGCCGCCCGTGACTTGGGTGGCCGCTCTCGACAGATTGATGCACACTATCTTTGACATTTTATAGTGGCGGGTTCTTGACCCGCCGCTTTATTTTTTCAGCATACGCTTTGCCGCCTTGTAGATATCGCCGCAGCCAAGCGTAATCACCAGGTCGCCGTCCACGGCATTTTGCATGACGTAATCGGCAATCTCTTCGAAATCGGGGATGACGATGCTGCCCGGCAGCTTTGCGGCCAGATCCCCCGAATAAACGTTATAGGTATTTTGCTCGCGCGAGCCCATGATTTCGGCAAGCACGACCCTGTCTGCAATTTTGAGCACCGAAACGAAATCATCCATCAGCATTGCGGTGCGCGAGAACGTAAACGGCTGGAACACCGCCCACACCTGCCTGTAGCCGAGCTCCTTGGCGGCTGTGAGAGTGGCCCTGAGCTCGGCGGGGTG
>JARLHS010000046.1 GCA_031292115.1 Clostridia bacterium
AAAAAGGCCTGCGAACGATTTTGATTGTTGTGGCGCTCATAAACTTTTTTTCCTTCATCGGCATTGTTCTGTTCCTGCCCCTGTTTGAGTCGACTGCGTCTCTTGGGGCGGGAAAATACGGCATCGCCATGGCAAGCTTCATGGCAGGTGCGATGGCCGGGTTTCTGTTCCTTTCCATTGTGCCCGTCAAACCCGCAGACAAATTGAAATTATTCATACTGTCCAACGTGATCTTCGATATCAGTATTGTCATCGCAGTCAATCAGCCTATATTCATACTTATGGTTGGATTTTTGGTGATTACCGGATTCTTCAATTCCGTTGTAAATGTCATATTGATCTCGACCGTTCAGGCATCGACGCCTCAGGAATTAAGAGGCAAGGTCATGGCCTTTATAAGTATGACCACAGCCGGGCTTACGCCCTTCGCAATGGCAATCGGCGGAGTGCTCGGCGGGTTTTTCCCCATCCGATTTGTGGTTTCCGGCGCTTTTCTTGCCGTGTTTTTTACTACGATGCCGTCCTATTTCTCCAAACCGTTTAAAGACTATATCACCTGCGACTATGGGGAAAAAGGCCGTGAAGAATCAATCGAAAGCTGAAATCGCACGCTCCGGCTATGGCTGCTGTTTACATAAAACCTGATATCTGATAAAGAGGGCGTTCATCATGAATATCATTCCGATTAAACTCAGTGTCACAACCTGCTATCTGATAAAACCGGGAGATCAGTATGTTCTCATCGACACCGGCTATGCGGAAGATTGGGGCTTGTTCCTCACAGGTTTGAAAGAAGCAGGGGTGGGAATCTCTCAAATCAGCCATATTATCCTGACCCATCACCACGACGACCACTGCGGGCTGCTGCACGACATCTTGCGGGAAAACGGCTCCATTCGGGTTGTAATGAGCCGTCTGTGCAAAGATTTGATTTTGGTGGGGAAAAATGACCAGACGCATGGCGGGGGGCTTCTGAACAGACAGGTCGCGTTCCTGATCCGCCGCAAGCAATTCTATCTCTCCATGATATTGAAGAAAAAAGTGGACAAAGCGGATAATCTCAAATTTAAACCGTACCAAGCCCGTGATTGCGATATTCTGGTTGATGAAGAGCCGCGGCTTTGTGATATCGGAATTCCTCTGGACGGTAGAATCATCAAAACGCCGGGGCATACGGTCGATTCCATTTCGATCCTGTTTGACGATGGCGACTGTGTGATCGGAGACGCGGCCGCACACATGCTTTCGTTTGCCGGCACAAAGTACTGTGTAATTTTCATCTGCAATATGGATGAGTACTACAAAAGCTGGGAAAAGGTTATCGCAGCGGGTGCCCGCCGGATTTTCCCCGCACACGGGAAACCGTTTTCGGTAGAAAAGCTCAAATCCAACATCGGGAAAAACAAGGCTGCGAATCTGGTTCACAATTGATGCTTTCATACGCATCCTGGATAGAGAAAGCGGTAAAATCACGATTTTTATTCCCGCCGAAGGCGGCGAAAAAAAGCAATTTTATCGCTTTTTAGTGGAGATTCGTATTATCCGGCGGCAAAGACTGCTCGTCATGGCCGTCCTACATTTTTGTACATATTGCGGAGTACGCAGATCTTTTCCAGCAGAGAGACGGCCTCCCGCTCGAAAGCGCGAGGCCGTCTCAGAGTGTAGGCAAAAGTAAAATACGCACCGCGAAGCGATAAAATTTGTTGCGTAGGCGGACATGTGCCGCCGGAGCAACTCCTATATTGTGGTCTGCGGATGAGCAGGCCACAATGCTTGGGCTGCATCAGAGGGGGACGGCTTACGCGAAGCGCCACGAAATCCCCCTCTGACAGCTTGTCGACCTGATGTCGACAAGCTGAGACGGCCTCCCGCTCGAAAGCGGGAGGCCGTCTCTCTCTGCAGTGCAGGTCTATCGATCCGATTTCTGCACCTTTTTCGTCAGCGGCAGCGCCGAAACCCACGGCACGCGCATGAGCATGAAGGTCGTAATCGCGGCGGCGGCGTAATTTGAAAACAGATTGCCCCAAAAGACCGAGTCGACGCCGAGGAACCGCTCGGTCAGCAGGATGAAGACGTAGCGCAGCAGCCAGATTCGCATCACGCCGACAATCAGCGGCAGCACGGTGCGCCCCAGCCCGATGAAAGCGCTGATTTCCACCGCGCAGATGCCGAAGCCGATGACCGAGTAGGTGTAAATGTGCAGCGCCCTGTTCGCCACGGCGAGCACGTCCGGCTGACGCGTGAAGAGCACCGTGAGATAGGGCGAGAGCGGCACGACGGTGGCAATGAGGGCGGCGGCGGCGACCGAGCTGACCGCGCAGCCTGCGATGCAGCATTTCAGCGCCTTTTTGCCGTTTCCCGCGCCGATATTCATGCTGACCATCGTGGTCACTGCGGCGCCGAACGACGACGGGAGGATGAAGCAGACGCTGGTGATGCTGCTCGCGATGCCCTGCCCGTTGAGCGTCGGCGCGCCGTATTTTTCAACCTCGTTGTTGATGAGAAAGAAGCCGAGATTAACCATCAGGCTCGTCAGCATCGAGGGCATGCCGATATGGAAAAGTTCGCGAAGCACGTCCACATCGAAACGGAAACCGCGCAGCTCGAGTTTGTCGTCCGAAATCTTCAAAAAAAGCTCGAAGTACATCCAGACGCTGATGAAAAGGTTCGCAAACAGCGAAGAAAGCGCGGCGCCGACGACGCCGAGCGAGATGATATCGATAAACAAAAAGTTAAAAACGAATTTGAGCAGGAGAAGCAGCAGCATTCTGTAGAACGTGGCTTCCGGCTTACCGCTTGAATTCTTGATGCCGTTGTAGACGGCCTCAAGAAAGGTGAAGGGCAGCACAAGCGAATTGAGTGCAAGATAGGTGAAAACATCGGAAGAAATTTCGTAATTCACATGCGACGAAATAGGGAATGCAATGATGAGAAGAAACGGAGCCAGCAGGCATCCGAGCAAGAAGCCGCTGACGATCACCTGGGTTGCGATGTATTTCGCGTTGGAATATTCACCCCTGCCGTTCATCTGGCCGATCATCGCCATGGATGCGGCGCCGAGGCCCTGCGCGGCGGCGGCCACCATCGCAATGACCGGTGTGCAGTAGGTCACCGAGCTTGCCGCTACCGTCCCCGCGAGGTTGTTGATAAAAAGCCCGTCGATCAGCGGCATGACAGATTGGACAAGGCCCATCATCAGCGTCGGGACGGATAATAGCATGACGGTGGAAAGGATCGGGCCGCTGAGGATGATATCGCGCCGCCTGGAAGTGTTCAGGCTGAGAAAACCTGCTTTCATCGCGTTGCGTAAAACCTCTCATCTGTTAGAATCATGGTCGTGCGGCAGCGGCATATATCCGGCCGCCGCAGTAATATCTTATCACCGAAAGGGCGGTGCGTCAATAAAAATTACGGCTGCCCCGCCGTGGGCCCGTGAAGGCGATTACAGTCGGGGGCCTTCACCGTTCGGCTGACGGCAATCGGCTTCATAATAATCATACACGGTGATTTCTCTGAATCCGCAGGAGGTATAGAGCGACTGAGCCCGCGCATTGTCAATGCCGGTTTCAAGGATGACCGACGTGCCGCCGCCGGCGAAGTATTTTTCGAGCGTCTTGCTGAGCATTTCCCTGCCGAGCCCGCGCCCCCGGTATTCGGGTATCACGCCGAAGCCGAAGATATAGCCCTGCCCGCCTTCCGCAGACAGCCCGATCTTGCCGATCATGCGGCCGCCGAACTCCGCGATGAAGATATTATCTTCCGGCAGCTGCAGGAAATCCTCGGGCTCGGCTGATCTGCCGAAGCAGAGGCCGTCAAGCTCCACGATCTGCGGCAGGTCGCTCTCCGACGCATGTCGAAGCGTCACGCGCTGTGAAGTCAGATGCGTCGCGGTGTATCGCGCGCAGCACATGCGGCTTTCCGAGAAGGCAAGGGTCAGCCCCGCATGCAGGGCAAAGCCTGTGCCGGAGCCCGAGCGTCTCTCGGAAATCAGCAGAAGCCTTTCGGCGCCGCGGGAGCGGCATTCCTGTGCGGCGGCTTCAAAAAGCTTTGAAAAAATTTTTTGCCTGCGGAATTCGGGCCGCACCATGCCTGTGAGCTCGATCTCCTTCGGCTTCGCGCCGAAACCGTAAAGCCCCAAAAAGCCTGCGGTTTTGCCGTCGTATTCGTAAAAAAAGTCGTTGACGATGTCGGGGTCGCGATTTTCGAGCATATCGCGGTTGAGTTTCATGCAAAGCGGCTCGCAGGCGGCACATTCGAGCTCGAGCGCGAATATCTGCGCCCGCTGTTCCCCGTTAAGGCCCCTGGAGCGGATGAGCTGTTCCAAACAATCACCTTTTCAGTTGAATAAAGTTTTTGACCGGATGCCGCCGGAAAGGCTTACTGCAAGTTTACGTTCTGGATGCTGGTATCGGTGTTGAAGGTATCGATGTTGTATACAAAGAGCACCTGATCGTATTCGTTAAGCTTCACGGTGTGCTGCACGGAGTCGGTGAGATAGCGCAGGTCGAGCATCGTGATCTCGCTGTAGTGGCTCATCAGGAACGGCACGAGCGAATGCGCGTAGGAATCCTTGATCACCAGCAGCTTTTTCCCGCCGGTGGCGCCGGTGCGGATCGTCTCAAGCGGCTGCTTGCCGTCAAAGAAGGCCGAGTATTTGTCTTTTGCCGAGAGCCAGTTTCTAAAATAAATGCTGTCGGAGGTGACGGCCCCCGCCCCGGAGCCGATTACGAGCCGCACCGTGCCGTCGCCCGCCGCGGGGTGATAGAAATCGATGACGTCGGGCGTGATGCTGCGGTAGCCGCTTTTGGAATAAAGCGTGCCGTCGAAATCCTGCCCCGCGTGCTCGACACTGTAATCCGACAGTGCGAGCGGCTTAAAGCCGAGGCTGTGCGCCGCCTGCGTATAGGCATAATACGCGCCGAGCGACGTCCAGTGGTGGTCGGTGCGGTAATAGATGTATTCGTCGGCGTGCGCCCGGAGCACGTCCACGGTGTCGATCAACTGCGCGCCCTGAAGCATGTGCCCCACCTCACCGATAAACGCGTTCTGATCCCAGGTTGTTGCAAAAGCCGGGAGCCTCGAGCGCTCGATCTCGGCGGCGGTGGGCGCGAGCAGCAGGTAGACCGGCTTGCCGGTTTGTTTGGCGAATGCGCTGATAGCCTCGACATTGGGCTTATAGACGGAGGGATTCGGCTCCGCAATGTTCTCAATCAGGCAGTCCTTGCCAAGGTAGACGCCCTTGTTGTCCCGCGCGCCCGTCAGCGTCGTAAAAAAGGCCTTCATCGCCATCCAGTTGTCGCGCGCGAAAATGTGGTCGCTCACGAAATCGCCGAATCCGCTCATAAAGCGCTTCGACGTGACCTCCTGCAGATTGAAGACGGGGAACGAAGCGAGCACGCGGTTTTCCTGGTCTGAAAACGTGCGGTAAGGCGAAGCAAACGAGATCAGCGGCACCGCCAGCACGATCAGCGCGAATACCGCGACGGAAATCTTTTTCTGCATGTTGCCGCCTCTCCCTTATACTATTCTCCCATTAAACTGTGGATATAATTCCGCCGTTTAATGCCTGCCGCTTTGCGGCAGGTGGCGGCGGTAGCCGCCAGGAGAGCCGTTTAATAACAATCTCGCAAAAACATAAAATGTTTTTGCACGCCGATGTAAGCGGCGGGAAAAAAGCGGTTTTATCGCTTTTTTAATTGGAGATTAGTATTAAAACCTGAAATAGAGGAACGGATTGTAGCTTGCGTCCACAAGATATGCGGTGCTGACGATCATGGCCACGGCCTGGGAAACGGGCGTCAGCACTGCGAAGAGCCTCGCGGATTTTTTGTGCAGGAGCCCGGCGAGCCGGGCAGGCAGGGCCGTGGAAAAGACGGCGCAGACCGCGAAGATGAGCAGATTGGTATAGATCCAATAGATGGTCTGCGAATCAATTAAGCCGGCGGAGCGGATGCCGAACATCGCGCCGAAGAAAGCGAAGAGCCGGCCGAGGTCGTCAAACTCGAATAATACCCAGCCGCACACGATCAGGAAGAACGCATAGGCGTGCTGCAGGATCGAAGGCAGGCGCTCGAGATACCGGTTGAGGAAAAACTTTTCGCAGATGATGATGACGCCGAAATAAAGCCCCCACATGACGAAATTCCAGCTCGCGCCGTGCCAGAGGCCCGTGAGAAACCAGACGACAAGCAGGTTGCGCACCTGATTTGGCTTGCTGCACCGGTTTCCCCCCAGCGGAATATAGACAAAGCTGCGAAACCACATCCCCAGCGTGATGTGCCATCGCCGCCAGAAATCCGAGATGCTTTTCGCAAGGTAGGGGTAGTTGAAGTTCTTGGGAAAGTCGAAGCCCAGCATTTTTCCGAGGCCGACGGCCATATCCGAATAACCGGAAAAATCAAAAAAGATCTGGAACGTGAAGCACAGGATGCCGAACCATGCGCCCGTGACGGTGAGCCGCTGCGCGGGCAGCGCCCGGATGGTATCCCATACGACGCCGATGTTGTTGGCGAGCAGCACCTTTTTTGCAAGGCCGATGACGAAGAGCTTCACGCCCGCGCTCAGCGTTTCAAGGTTGACCACGCGTTTGTCGATCTCGTGCTCCACCTCGCTGTAGCGCACAATCGGGCCGGCGACCATCTGCGGGAAGAGCGTCACGTAGGTGCAGAAATTGATCACGTTATTCTGCACCGCGATATTGCCCATGTACATATCGATGGTATAGGACATGCTCTGGAACGTATGAAACGACACCCCGACAGGCAGCGGAATGTGCGGGTCGGGAATATTGAGGTGGAATATCAGGTTGAGGTTGGCAATGAGGAACGAGCTGTACTTAAATACGGCGAGAATTCCGACGTTGGAGACCACCGAGATGATCAGCAGCGATTTCATGACATGGGGGTTTTCGCGATGGCGGTGCATCAGCCTGCCATAAAAATAATCCATGAGGGTGGAGGCCATCACCACGATGATGTAGACAGGCTCGCCCCATGCGTAAAACAGCATGCCTTCCAGCAGCAGCACGAGATTTTTATATTTTTTGGGCGTCGCATAATAGATTGCCATTACAACGGGCAGAAATACGTAGATAAAAGTCAGGCTTGAAAAGACCATTAAATTTTCCCCAGTCCCCGTTGTTAAACTTTAGGGCGCCCCGGCGCCTTCCTATTTGGCTGTGAAGAAGCTGTCAAAAATTCCGCGAGCCTTGGCGGGGTCGGCACAGACGGTAAAAAAGACATAGTTACCCCGCACCTCGACAACATTTTTCTTCACCTTGTCGTATTCGGCGGGATTATACTGCTCAAAATCAGTTGTCTTCTGCGCGATACGCGCGGTAATCGCATCTTTCAGCGCATTGGCCGCCGATGCGTCCTTCGCCTTAAAGACTGCGATCTCGTCTGCCGACGAGATGGAGGCGATGTACACCGACTCGCTGTCGAGCACGCCGCCGGCGATGGTGTAAAACCTTTTCAGCTGACCCTGCTGGATATTGATCAGCCCGTTATACTTTACCTTACTGGTAATCGCGGCCGTGATCGCCGCCGGATCCGGCTGTTTGCCATTGGTGGCGTTGCCAGAGCACCCTGACATGACAAGCATCACCAAAAAGAGCACCGCCGCCGCTGCTCTTTTAATCTTCATCTTCATTTCCCCCAAAAAACGTAGTGAAATATGATAGAACCGATATTTTCAAAGCCTCAGGGCGATTGATACGGCAGCCGTTATTTATTGGCGAGCAGGTAAGAAATCCACCGGTTATAATAGGGCGCCCGCAGATGGATCCCGTCGTCGCTCGCGGAGCTCGGCAGTTTGCCGTCTTCGTCTTTCATCACCGACGCAATATCAAGGAATTTAAGGCCGCGGCTGTTGCACATCAGCCTGAGCGCACCGTTGAATTGGTCGATGTGGCTGTTGGAACGATCCGGATATCGCTTCTCGTAGGACGCCGTGACGGGCAGGATCGATTCGATCTCGATCTGCGCCTGCGGGCTGCCCTTCTGCAGCGTGTCGATCAGCTTGTCGTAGTATTTGATATAGTCACCCTGCGCCATCCAGTTGATCTCGTTGGAGCCGAGCATCACGTAGATTACGGAAGGCTTCGCCGCCTTTACGGCATCCGCCACCATCACTTTTTTGCCGCCTATCGTCTGCGGATGCGTGAGCGCCGTATAGGTGGAAAGGCCTGTCTCACCCAGAAGGGTGGCATCGTCCATTACCGAAAAGTATTCAAGGCCCTCGGTGAGAGAATCACCAAGAAAGGCCGCCCCGCTGAAGTATTTCGCATCG
>JARLHS010000047.1 GCA_031292115.1 Clostridia bacterium
CGCCTTATCTGCGCGTGCTGGGCTTCAACGCGCGCGGGCTTGAAATCCTCCGTTCGGCGAAGCAGGAGCGCCTGCTGCCGGTTGTGACGCGCTATGCGCATATACGGCGGCTCGGGCCGCAGGCACAGCAGGTGTTTTCACTCGAATGCGGGGCCGGCGACCTTTACGCACTGTGCCTGCCATGCCCGCAGCGCTGCGGCGCCGAGCAGCGTTTCATTCCGGCGGGGATTGTGTGAAATTTCGCCGGTGCGTGCCCTTTCTTAAAAAGAAGGCGCCGTGCGCAGGGCAATTCAGGGGGGTATCCGGCGCCGAAAGGCGACGGATACCCCCCTTCACAGTTCTTTATGGGAGAGCAGTAAACGCGCAGGGAAGCGCCGTCTGCCCGCAAATAGTTTGTGAAAATATAATATAACAAATTTAAAAATATACTTGACAATGGCATATTATAAAATATATAATATAGTCAAAAGGAGGTGACGGCCTTGGCAAGCGATAAATTCACCTATGAGCTCAATGATTTCTGTGTGATGGCGATCCTTTCCAAAGGCGAATCATACGGCTATCAGATCAATCAGGAGCTGCTCGAGGTGCTTGATATGTCCGAATCCACGCTGTATCCGGTGCTGCGCAAGCTCGAGCGGCAGGGGATCGTACAGAGCTACAGCGCCGAGCACGGCGGCCGGCTCCGAAGGTATTGCAGGCTGACTCCCGGCGGCCTGCGCGTATTTGAAGAGGCGAAGCGACAATGGCGTGCATTGAAGGAATGGGTCGACAACAAACTCGGGGAGGGGAGCGGCAATGAACAGAATTGACTATATGGCGGCTCTTGACCGCAACTTGATGAGCCTGCCGGAGCAGGAGCGAAGGGATGCGCTTGAGTTTTACCTCAATTATTTTGAGGATGCCGCCGAAAGCGGCAAGACGGAGGAGCAGGTGATCGAGGAGCTTGGCAGCCCTGCGCACGTTGCGGCGAAGATTATGTCAGAGAGCAGCTTCCGCGCAAAAAGCGCGGCCTCGCAGCAGGCGTTCAAACAGGCGGGCGAGAAAAAATCGGTTTTCAAGGGCGTGCAGGGGACATTTCTGGCGATCGGGGCGGTGATTATCGCGCTGCCGGGCGCGTTCATCGCGGGCGCGGTGGTCATTTCACTGCTGATTGCGGCTGTCAGCGTGCTGATCGCGGTGGGGATTATCGCGGTGGTGGTGCCTCTCGCACTGGTGGTTTCGGCGGTGTTGGTATTTGCAACGGTGCCGTCGTTCGGCCCGGGGGCCCTTGGCGCGGGGCTGATGCTGCTGGGCGGGGCGCTGATGTCGGGCACTCTGCTCTACCTGCTTGCGGCGCTGCTGGTGCGCGGCATTTCGGCGCTTTCCACTTGGATATTGAAAAAAATTGAAGACTCACGCGCAAAAAGGAGGGCGGCAAAATGAAAAAGGCAATCCTGATTCTTCTCGGAATTTCGCTCGCACTGATTGTGGGCGGGTTTGCAGTTTTTGCCGCGTCGGGTTTCTCGATTCCGGGCAACGGCATCACGTTTTCCACGGCGCGGTATTACAGCAGCCCGGTGCTGCATGAGCAGAAAGCCGACGCCGCGCAGTGCAGCAGCGTCAATCTGTCGCTGGTCAACTGCCGGCTGACGGTGAAGCTGTATACAGGCAATCAGATCTCCCTGAGCTATGAGGAGCAATATAAAGGCCAGTGGGATTACAGCCTTGCCGCCGGTGAAATGAAGCTGGAGCCGCACCACGAAGGCTGGCTGCAGAGCGTTACGGACGGCCTGAGCTTCTTGCGCAACGGCTCGCTCAGCAGGACGTCGGATGTAACGCTTTACGTACCGAAGGGCTGCGCGCTCGATTATCGCATCAATGACGTCAGCGGCCGCGGGAGCCTTGCGGGTATCACCACCGGTGATCTTGACATCAACTGTGTCAGCTCCGATTATACCCTGCAGGATCTCACCGCGAACGGCGGATGCACGCTCAAAGGCGTCAGCGGCAGCTATACGCTGGAAAAATTCAACGCGCAGAGCCTTAAACTGAGCCATATGGTCAGCGGCAGCTGCGAGATGCAGGGCTGTGATGTGGCATCTGTCGACGCCACCGGCTTCGTGAGCTCCCGTCTTACGATCACGGATACGGGCAGCCCCGACGATTATACCGTAAAATACAGCCTTGTCAGCGGCGGTGTCAGCTTTGACGGCGACCGATTCAGCGGCAGCGGCCGGCTCGGAAACACCAACGCCAAAAAAGAGATCACCTTCGACGGCGTGAGCAGCAACCTGAATGTGAATTTTTCAAAGTAGGTGCGGGATGCCGCCCGCATAAAAGCCGCGAAGCAGATAACGCTTCGCGGCTTTTATGCGGATCTCGTGTTGTGATTTTATTGAGCGGGGCGGTTTTGGCGCGGATTATCGCCCTTTAGCTTCATCTGGCGGATATCCGTGCCGAAGAACATTAGCATGTGAAATTCCCCGATCAGGCGCGAAACGATGCGGTCGTTGTAGCGCGGCGTGAGCTCCTCGGGCGTGAGGTTGGTGCTCACGATCATCGGCCGCCTGGAAAGTGTGCGCGTGTTGATGATGTTGTAAAGCACCGTCACCGAAAAAGGCGAGGTGAATTCCGAGCCGAGGTCGTCCATGACAAGCAGGTCGCAGTCGAGCACCGAAAAGGTGTAGCTCTTTTCCCGGCGGCCGAAATATTCATCCTCGAAGCGTGTGAAAATATTTTGCGCCGTGTCGTAAACGACGCCGCGCCCCTGCGCGATGGCGCTGCCGGCGATGGCGAGCGCGAGGTGCGTCTTGCCGAGCCCCGTGGGGCCGATCAGCAGCAGGCTCTCGCGGCTCTTTGTGATGTCGGCGGCATACTGCCTGCAAAAATTCAGCACGTCGCGCATTTGCGTGCGCGGTGAAAAACCGTAATGATTGAGCTTTTCCGTGGGATAATAAGAAAGATCAAACGATTCAAACGTCGTCAGAGGCAGCGGCGAGCCCGAATTGGCGCAGCGGTACGCCTCTTCGCGCAGCAGAGCGCGGAAGCAGTCGCACAGGCGGCCGTCGTGGTAGCCGGTGTCGCGGCAGACGCGGCAGCCGTATTTGGTCTCAAGGATATCCTGCGCGAGGCCGTTCACGGTCAGCAGCTCGGCGCGCTCGGCCTGCAGCGCGAGATTCTGGCACCGCAGCCGCTCAAAAAGCATGCCGGTATCCTGTGAGGAGGAAAGCGCCAGCCGCGCGGCGCCGATGCCCGTTTCGGCGAGCTCTTCCTCGATCTGACGCAGGCGCGGCAGCTTCTCGTAAAGGCTTGCTTTGAGCCTCGTGTTATTCTCCTCGGCGCGCCTGCGGTTGGCGTTGAGCTTTGCCAGCGCGGCCGCGTAGACCTCCTTGCCGTATGCCATCTTGCCGGTGCCCCCTTCAGAGGTTGAAAGTTAACATCCTGAAATCCCCGCCGTTTCGCGCAGCGCGGTTAATCGTTGCCGCGGCGCTTTTCCGCCGGGGGGGCGTCGCCGTGAAGGCGCTGCATCGAGAGCCGGACGAATTCGTCGATGTCGTACGAAGTCGCCTTTGAGCTTTTGCGGCTCTTCTTAAAGGCCTCGACCTGGGCGATGGTGGTCAGGCCGCCGTCGTGCCACGCTTTGAGGATGGAGTTGATATAGGCAAAGGAGAGCCTGCCGATGCGCTCGATGCAGATTTCATACGCCTGCGTCACAAGCTCGATGGGCGTATTGAATTCACTCTGCCAGCGCTCGATGTGCTCAAGCTCGCTGCGCGTGAAGGCGCGCCCGCTGATGCCCATCGCCGTGCGGACGGTTCCCGCATAGCTGCGGGCATCTTCAATGCGTTTGATCTTTTCCTCGGCACGCTCATGGGTGTCAATGCCGTCGTCCGCCCAGCCGAGGCCGGTTTTCTGGATATAGTTGATGTTCCCCTTGCCGATCGAAACACAGTACTCGACGAGCATCAGGATGACATCCGCGGGCAGGCCCGCGTAGCTGAAAAGATAGACAAGCGCGGAGCAATCGGCCGCCGAGAGCAGCCTCTGGAGCTTTTCCGACGCCGCCTCGAGCAGAAACTTGAGCTCGGGGCTCTGGCGCGCCAGGCCGGTGATTTCCTCCGCGCTGTAGGTGACGGAAGGTTGCATGACCTTTTTGGCGGCGGGCTTCGCCGCGGGTGCCTGCGAGGAAGCGCACGCGGCCGACGCCGCGGCCTGCCGGGTGCTGTCGCGCACGAGGATGCCCCGGCTCACCCAATACTCGAACGATTTGGAAATCTTGTCCTTTGTAAGCCCGAGAAAATCGCTCATATCGCCGGTGATTTCGGGCAGGTTGTGGCGCAGTATGTAGAGCAGCACCTTCAGATCGTCCGGCGAGGCTTCGTTGAGGTATTCGTCGACCACCCTGCAGGGGCAGGCGAAAATGCCGCCGAACGCCGGGGAATTGAGAAAATACTCCATAATCAGCGACCTTTCCGCAAAATATGACACACAGCCGTTTTGCCGCGCCGGCAATGGAAGCGCAGGCTTCACCGCCAGACAACGGAATACCGGATACACATTATAACATAAAAATCCGGGTCGCGGAAGAGGCTTTGAAGGCAAAACGCAGAATATTCCTCCGGCGGATCTCCAGCCGGCCAGGTGCCGCACCGGCCCGGGAAAAGCGCCGCGTCATGGTCATATCTCATTAAAGGCGAGGCACAATGCGGAGAAACTTCGGGGAAGATCATGGTTGAATTTCATATGCCGATGCGATATACTGAGTTATCCCCTGAAATTCGCCGCATCGGCTGTCAGGCGCACATCGGGCTTTTGCCTGTGCGCGGCACAGTGAGCGGCAGAAAAGGAGGCGGAAAATACGTATGATCCTGGCAATCGACATCGGCAACACCAACGTCGTGCTTGGTGTCTGGGAAAATGACGTCCTGCGCTTCGTTTCACGGGTTGAAACGGATAAACTGCGCACGTCCGACAGCTATGCGGTCAACATCAAAAGTATCTTTGAGCTTTATGAGGTCGACCAAAAAGCAATCGAGGGCTCGATCATTTCCTCAGTGGTGCCGCAGCTTACTCACCCAATGGAGCTTGCAGTGTTCCGGATCACGGGTAAAAAGCCCCTGATTGTCGGCCCGGGCATCAAAACCGGCCTGAACATCCGCATCGACAACCCCGCACAGCTCGGTAGCGATCTTGTCGTCGACGCGGTGGCGGCGCTCTCCAAATACCCCAAGCCCATCATCATCTTCGATATGGGCACGGCCACGACGATCAGCGTGATCGACTCGAATGCAAACTACCTTGGCGGTGCGCTCATCCCCGGCCTGCGCGTTGCGCTTGATGCGCTTTCCGCGGGCGCGGCGCAGCTTCCGCAGGTGGAGCTTTCCGCTCCGCCCGACATCATCGGCACCAACACCATCGACTGCATGCAGGTCGGCGCCATCTACGGCACGGCGAGCATGATCGACGGCATGGTGCAGCGCATCGAGGAACGGCTCGGGTCCCAGGCTTCGGTGATTGCCACCGGCGGCAATTCGGGGGAAATCGTCGCCTACTGCAGAACGCACATCGTGCACGATGCCGATCTCCTTATCGAGGGCCTGCTCAGGCTCTACAAACGCAACGCACCCAAGGCTTGATCGCCCGGGCGCGCTCCGAAATTTGCGCTGCATCATCATGAGCAGCAGCAGGAGGAATTATTAATGTCCACTCAAAAAAGCAACCGGGAACGCACACTGTTCCTGACGCAGTTTTCCATGCTTCTGGCAATCGAGGCAATCGTTTGTTTCACTCCGCTTGGCTCTATTCCGATCGGCCCGATTGTGGCGACTTTGGGAGCGATCCCGGTTATTGTCGCCGCCATTGTCCTTGGCACCGGAGCCGGCACCGCGATGGGCTTTTTCTTCGGCCTGTTCAGTTTTATTGTATGGACTTTCATGCCGCCCAATCCGGTCATCGCGTTTGTATTTACGCCGGCCTACATCGGAGGAAATTTCTGGAGCCTCGTCATCTGCTTTGTTCCGAGGATTCTGGTGGGCCTGGTCACAGGGGCGTGCTTCAGCCTGTTTTCCCGTCTGTTCAACAAACACAGAGGGTTAAGCGTGCTCGTTTACTCGTTAAGCGGCATCCTTGGCAGCCTTATCAACACGTTTCTCGTGCTCGGCGGCATCTTTGTGTTTTTCGGCAGGGCATATGCGGGCGCAATCGGCAAGACTTATGAGCTGTTGCTCGGCCTCATCGGCGTTACCGTTCTGACAAACGGGCTGATGGAGGCGGCGCTCGGCGGCGTTGTCGCATACGCGGTGTGCTTTCCTTTGAGAAAATTCCTTAAAAGGATATAGATTCCACCATCCGGCTAACGATTCAATTCTGCTTTCAAGCCGCACAGCCCGGAGGCCGTTTTCAGGCGCCGGGCTGCGCACTAAAATTCATATAACAAAGGGTAACCTGATGAATCTGAGATACCATACCATTATCTTTGATATTGACGGAACGCTGACGGATTCGTTTGAAGGGATCGCGAAATCCGTGCAGTACGCGCTGCACGGCATCGGCATCGAGGCAGACTTTGCGTCGCTCGGCGGCTTTGTAGGCCCCCCGCTGCGTAACGAATTCAAGAAGGAATTCGCACTCGACGGCGATGCGCTCGATACGGCGGTCGCGCTGTTTCGCGAGCGATTCGACAAAACGGGCATCTATGAAAACCGCCTTTACGACGGTGTGCGGGAGATGCTGCTTGAGCTCAAAGCGCGGGGCGCTCTGCTCGCGGTCGCGTCGGCCAAGCCGCAGCCCACGGTTGACGCCGTCCTGAAGATTTTTGGCATCGGCGGGTGCTTTGATGCCGCGGTCGGCGCTCTGGAGGGCGTTCGTTCCGAAAAAGCGGAGATGATCGCCGGGGCGCTTGCCCGGCTCGGCATCGGGGATACCCGTTGCGTTTTGATGGTGGGCGACCGCAAATACGACGCCGAGGGCGCGCGGCTGTCCGGGCTCGATTTCTGCGGCGTGCTGTACGGCTACGGCGGCCTTGAAGAGCTTGCGCCGTACCAAAGCGTTTATTATGCAAAAACGGTCGGGGAGCTGGCGCGGTTTCTGATGCCGGAGCAGGAGGCGTAGGATTCTCCCGCAAAAGGCGGCAGTGGTGGTAAAAGATGGCCGGGCGCTTTCAGCGCCCGGCCATCTTTAAAAATC
>JARLHS010000048.1 GCA_031292115.1 Clostridia bacterium
ACATCATTCATCATCCTGGCAATCTCACGCGCACTCTGCCCGGGCAGCTTGACCGGGAATACATTCAATCCGCAAAATACCTGCACATGTCGCATCCGTTTGAGGCCGAGTGCGCCGCCATACGCATGGCAAAAGCAGGCGGCACGAAGATATCGTATGACGCGGATTATTACCTCCCCGAAACATGGGCACTTATCCCGGAAATCGATATATTGGTCGCTTCGGAATATTTTTATCGCACCGTCTTTGACGACAGCCGGTATGAAGAAAATTGCGGAAAGATTCAAAAAATGGGCCCTGAAATCGTCGTATTCACGCTCGGCGGCAAAGGCTGCGTCGGGGCGGATCAAAACGGATATTTTGAGGAGCCGACCTTTGACGTACCGGTCGAGGATACCGTCGGCGCGGGGGACGTTTTCCACGGGGCATTCCTCTTCGGCCTGCTCAGCGGCTGGGATACCCGGCGCTGCGCGCGATTCGCGAACGCGGTCTCTTCCATCAAGTGCACGAGGATCGGCGGCAGGGCCGCGATCCCCGATTTCAAGACGGTCATGGGCTTCATGGAAACCGGGGTCATCGACTATGAAGAGATCGACAGGCGCGTCGCCTTTTACCACCGCGGGCTGGAAAGCGCTCTGCAGGCAGAAGGATAAGAAAGATCAGGGGCGGGGTGTGCCATACGCCCCGCCCCTGCGGCAAATACCGCGCGCTCAGTCACCCGGCCGCCCGAGCTTTTTGATCTGCTCCGCGGCCGCGTTGTATTCGCCTTCCAACGTCTCTGTGTCCGCATTCTTGTCATTCAATTGAGCGGCGATCCATGCCAGCCGCATTTGGAGCGCAAGCTTTTCGCTCTCGGCGGCCTGAGCCCCGGGTGCCTGCCGCCGGTTTCGCGTATATTCGTCAAGGCCACCCTCAAAGCAGCCGATCTTCGCGCCTTCAATGACGAGCAGCCTGTCTGCGACGGCATTGACAAATGCGCGGTCATGCGAGACAAACAGCACCGTTCCTTCATATCCGAGAAGGACACTCTCAACCGCCTCAATCGAATCAAGGTCAAGATAATTGGTCGGTTCGTCGAGAAGCAGGACGTTGCAGCCGGAGACGATGAGCCTTGCAAGCGAGAGCTTGATTTTTTCACCGCCGCTTAAAATGCCTGCCGTCTTGTATACGTCGTCACGTCTGAAGAGCAGCCGTGCAAGCACAGACCGCACGGCACCCTCGCTTTGGACGCTGCCGTCCATCGCGTTGCCGAGCACCGATTTCTTCGGGTCGAGGCTGCCGAAATCCTGCCGGAACTCGCCGAATCTGGCTTTGGGCACGGAATGAATCCGCGCGTCGCCGCTCGCGATCAGCCGGAGCAGCGTCGTTTTCCCGGCGCCGTTGGGGCCGACGAGAGCGGTCTTGGAGCCTCCGTATACCTCAAACGCGGCATGGTCAAAGAGGATAATTTCCCCATAACGGAAGCTCAGGCTCTCACTCCCTGTGACGATTTTATTCATGGGAGGGTCGGTCAGCGCAAAATCCGGCCTGATCCGGGGGATTTCCAGCGGCTTTGCCTTCGACTCAAGCATTTCAAGCCGCGATTTGATCATGCCGGCAGACCTTTCGGCTTTTTTCTGTTTCTCCTTGATTTTCCCTTTGTGAAGACGCGCTTCCGAGTTTCCCATCCTGGAGGGCGCTTTCGTGATGGAGCACGCAAGCCGCTTTCGGTCTTCGAGAGCTGCTTCAAGTCTCGCCCTTTCCTTCACATAGCGCTCGTATTCAGACTCTGCCCGGCCGATTTCCGCCTGCTTAATAAGGCGGTAATCGGAATAACTCCCGTCGTAGAAGCTGACCCTGCCGCCCTCGATCTCGATGATCCGGTTGCAGATCCGGTCGAGCAGATCACGGTCATGGCTGACGACGACAAAGCTTTCCAGACCGCTGAGCCACTTGCGCAGCAGCTCCACGCCTTCCAGGTCGAGGTTGGACGTCGGTTCATCCGCAAACAGCAGGCTGTTTTTTTGGCTGATGGCATTGGCCAGCTTCACACGGGCCTGCTCCCCCCCGCTCAACGCCTCCCTGCCCGCTTTGCCGGCCAGATTGAATTCCCTTAACGTCCGCCCGTCCGCATCCGCGGCTTCATCCGAAAACTGCCGGATATAGGTGATCTCGCAGTATCTTCTGCAGGAGCCCCCGTCGGGGCTCGTTTGCCCGCTGAGAATATCAAGCAGCGTTGTTTTGCCGGCTCCGTTCAGGCCGACAAGGCCGATTTTGTCGCCGGTATAGATCCTCAGCGAGGGTAATGCGAATAAAAGCCTGTCGCCAAGCTGCTTGATTATATTCTCCGCTTCCAGTAAAACCATAAAAAATTCTCCTCTCGCATAAATGCGCCGGAGGAGCATCATTGAAAAAATGGGACAGAATACGGCCGCAACGGCGGCTGATCCACACCACGTTGATTCAAACATGCCAACCCGACACAGGCAGGTATCACCCGCCTGATTGATTCAAACAATCAGTTTCGTCGGATCAGCCAATTCTCATCGAAGCAATACCCATTCACTTTCTTCAGTATGTCTTTATTTTACCGGAACTCCCCTGTTTTGTCAATACGCCTCGTGTGTCTGATACGGATTCCCATCAGAAAAACATCTGATCAAAACGGTGCGGCCGCCAAGACCGATGCTCCTGCGCAGTCTTGAAAGAGTTTCTGAGACACGAATCTCCGATTCAAAAAACGATAAAATCGCTTTTTGAATCGGAGATCGGCATTACCGGTGCTTTTTCACGACGAGATCGGAAAAACTGCCCTGGAATAATACCTTGAGCGAATCCTTCGGCGGGCCTTCGAGCAGCTTGCCGTCCGCCGAGTATCTGCCGCCATGGGCCGGGCAATCCCATGTCCTCTCCGCAACGTTAAAGTTGAGCTCTGTGGTCATATGCGTGCAGGAAATGTCGAGGATGGTCACATGATCGTCAAAGTCGCGGTAAATGCCCGCCTTGCGCCCTTCAAAATTGATGACGCGCCCCTCTCCCGGCTTGAGATTCTGAATGCTCTCGGTGGTTTCAAACTTGGATTTGATCAGCTCGCCCACGGAGCCCGCCACTTCGGTCACCGTTTTACCGATAGAGCTCGAATAGTCGCCGCGTTTTCTGGAATACAGCTCCTCATAACGCGTGTTGCCTGTCGTAATTAAATCCGCGATCATATTGCCTGCCAGCGTGCCGCTTGTAAGCCCCCACTTTTTGAAGCCTGTTGCGGCGTAGACATTTGAATGATCGGAAATCCGCCCGATATAGGGGACATGATCGGGCGTCTCGTAATCCTGAGCGGACCACTTGGCCAGCACCCGGTTGACGCCCGCGAGGCTTCCCGCGAATTGTATCAGGTTCTCATAGTGCAGCTCGGTGTTATCCTCCCCGCGGGCGGTGGCGTGATCTTCCCCGACAACGATCAGGATGCGCTTGCCGTCCTCAACATGCGTGCGGATGGATCGGGTCGGCTCACCGGCGCTGATATAGTTCCCGTCAGGCCAGTCGCGTTTGGCATCCACGGCGATGCCGTAAGCCCTCTTGGCATACAGGCGCGTGAAGAAAATATTCGGGCCGTCGTAAATGGGGTACTGGGTCGCCATCACCAGATGCTTGGCCTTGACGACGAGGCCGTTCTCACAATAGACGGTCTTGATATCTTCGTCTTCAACCCGGATAGCCTTGGTGTCACAGTATATTTTCGCGCCTTTTGAAACCGCCGCCTTTGCAAGCGCCTGAACATACCGCACGGGATGAAAGACCGCCTGATTTTTCAAGGCGACCATGCCGATACTGTCGGGCGGGAAGTCGGGCTTTCTGATCATCTCCACGTCAATGCCCAGCCCCGCCGCGACGTCGAATTCCTTTTCGACAAGTTTCATATCCTCCTGCGTGACAGCGTAGAGATACGAGGTGCTGTCGGTGAGCTGGCAGTCGATGGATTCCGCTTTTACTCGGCTCCGGATAAAATCCAGCGCTCCGGACTGTGACTCGACATAGTCCTTTGCGAAATCCATTCCATATTTCTTATAGATGCGGCTGTAAACATTATCATGCTGAATGGTCACCTTGCCGGTCGTATTGCCCGTAGACCCGTCGCAAAGCCCTCCCGCTTCGATCACGACCGGATTCGCACCTTTTTGCGCCAGGCAGTAGGCGCAGGTGATACCTGTGATCCCACTCCCGACGATCAGGATATCCACCTCGAGATTCTTTTCAAGCCGCGGGTATTCCGTTTTCTTTGCAGTTTTGTTCCAATAGGATACCGTATTTCCTTCCATCCTTATGACCATCCTTTCGCAGAATTCCGGAGGTTTTGGCCGCGATGAAAATCTGCGCCATGCTGTATGGCGCAAAAAGGCAAAACTCCCGTTTGAAAGATAAATCTTTCAAACTTTCTCCTCCATATTTCGGTTACGATTAGTATGCGCAAAACAGGGCGAATCATAAATTTTTTCTTTGCGAATAAAGCGGCTGATAATCTTGCATGCTCCGTATGAAATGTGCTATATTTAATAGTTGAAGCATGGCAAAGCCGTAAGGCGAATCGGCACCGTGCTCCGGCTGTGAATGAGCCCTCAACCACCCTGCGGGGTGTTTTATGGAAAATGGAATTTCGAAATCAGAAAGGTTGAGTTGCATGAATGAAAGAAAATTGGGTTTTGATACGCTTCAGGTGCACGCCGGGCAGCAGGTCGACCCTGCGACGGGAGCAAGAGCCGTTCCGATTTATCAGACAACTTCCTATGTTTTTAAGGATACCGACGAGGCCGAAGGCCGTTTCGCGCTGAGACTGCCCGGCGATATGTACACGAGGCTGTCGAACCCGACGAGCGATGTTTTTGAGAAACGCGTTGCTGCTCTCGAGGGCGGCTCCGCAGGGCTGGCCACAGCCTCCGGCGCGGCGGCGGTGACCTATTCCATCCTCAACATTGCGGGCGAGGGCGACGAGATCGTTTCGGCCGGCACGCTTTACGGCGGCACCTATAACCTTTTCGCAACGACGCTGTCAAAGTTCGGCATCAAAACCACCTTTGTCGACCCGGACGACCCGGAAAATTTC
>JARLHS010000049.1 GCA_031292115.1 Clostridia bacterium
CTTTTGCGGATCCCGCCGCCAAGGGCCCGTCGACGGCTATTTTGCTGATTTTTGTGATAGCCGCGACAGCAGTGAGTATTTTGGACGGCTGGCCAGGGCTTGCGGTGCCCGTAGCCGCGCTCCTTGTGTTTTTATGCATGCGCCGTATGAGCGTACGGCAATTCGGCGGGATGTCGGGCGATTTGGCGGGCTTTTCGGTGTCGGTCTGCGAAGTGCTTTCGCTACTGCTCGCAGCAATTCTGGGCGCTCTGCTGTGAATGGAGGAAACGGGTATGATACTGGTGACGGGCGGAAATAGCCAGGGTAAACTTGTCTTTGTGCGAGCCGAATTTGGCTTTGGTGATGAAGATATCACGGACGGCGGCGCCTGTGCTTTTGAGGACGCGTTTTCGAAGCCCGTGCTCGACGGGCTGTATCGGCTGATTGCAAGGATGCTGGATGCTGCAGAGGACCTTGAAGCGCTTGTCGAACGGGGCCTTATGCAAAATCCTGAAATCATCGTCGTCTGCGACGAGGCGGGCTGTGGTATCGTGCCCGTCGACCCGCGTGAACGCGAGCTGAGGGAGCGCGTCGGGCGGCTGCAGTGCCTGCTCGCCTCACGGGCAAGCCGCGTTTATCGCGTCTGCTGCGGCATCCCCGAGCTTATCAAGGGAGCGTGACCGGGATGAATGTGCAGCTCATCCGCCACGCGCGCACACTAGGCAACGAGCAGAAACGCTATATCGGCTGCACTGACGAATCCCTTTCCCCCTTAGGCCGGCATGAGCTGCTCGAATGGGCGAACGCGGGCATCTACCGCCCTGTGAACGCGGTTTTTTCGAGCCCGATGAGCCGATGCCTTGAAACGGCGGCGCTCATTTTCCCGCAGGCCGCTCCGGTTGTCGTGCCACAGCTTATGGAATGCGACTTCGGCGCGTTTGAGGGAAAAACCTATGAGCAGCTCAAGGGCGATGCAAATTATCGCCGCTGGCTCGAAACAAACGGGCGCGCTCCCATCCCCTGCGGAGAGAACCCGACAGAATTCCGACGCCGGAGCTGCGAGGGATTTGAGCAGGTGATGGACGCTTCCTTTACGGCTGATTTCAGCAGTGTGGCCGTCATCCTGCACGGCGGCTCGATCATGGCGATTTTGGAGCGGTTTGCGCCGGGCGGGGATTTCTACCGGTGGCAAGCACCCAACTGCGGAGGGTTCCGCCTTGAGACGGAGGAAAACTTCTGGCGGGAAAACCGCCGAACGGATATGCCGGAGCCGATTCTTTCGGGAACGCTGCCAAAGGCGGTTGACAAACCTCAGAAAGAACCGTTATAATAGGAAACACGTTGAGGTGCCGGCGGCCGAAGGTCTCCGGAGAATAGGGAACGGGGTGCGATTCCCCGGCGAGCCCGTCGCCGTGAGCGGAGAGAACGCTTTCATCATGCTACTGGGGCAACCCGGGAAGGCGGAAGCGGACATTGACCCGTGAGCCGGAAGACCTGCCTTGTGCGTGGTAGTGCGTGGATTGTGGAAAAGTCCGCGGGTACGGTTGTTGTAGCCGTATTCGCGGGCTTTTTTTATGAATTTACATAAAGAAGGAATCCAATTGAAAAGTAAAACGCTGAAGATTACCCTGCTCGCGCTGTTCTGCGCGCTGTCGGCCGTCGGGGCGAATATCAAGATTGCCGGTTCCATCGCGTTCGACTCCATGCCGGCCTTCCTTGCGGCGATGCTGCTCGGCGGGCCGGAGGGAGCGGTCGTGGGCGCGCTGGGGCACCTGCTTTCGGCGGTGCTCTCGGGCTTTCCGCTCACGCTGCCGCTGCATCTCTGCATCGCAGCCGAAATGGCGCTGATCTGCCTCGTCACGGGTCTGCTAATCCGAAGGGGCCGCTGGCCGGTATGGCTCGGGGCTGTTCTCGCCTTCGTGCTCAATGCCTTTGTCTCACCTGCCATTCTGCTCGTGTGGCCGGGCATGGGCTGGGGCGCCTGTGCAGCCCTGCTGCTGCCGCTGACGCTTGCTTCCGCCGCGAATGTGACGCTGGCCGCTATCCTTGCCTATGCGCTGAAAAAACCGCTGGCGCTGCTGAACAGGAGGCTTCTATGAGCCGCCTGACTTCTCCGCGCGATGTGATTTTTATGGAAACGCCGGGCGGCATACTCGTCATGGCGGTCGATTCCTGCGGCAGCATCGGGCTGTTGCCAAATGACACGCTGCGCGTCGACCCCGAAATCGCCGGCCGGTTCACGGCGCGTGTGGCGCTGCTGGAGGTATTGGCTGTAGGCGCGCGGCCGATGTTCGCCTCTGTTGCCATCGCGTGTGGCCCGCAGACGGCGGAGCCTCTTCTGACAGGCGTACGTTCGGTGCTTGGGGCGGATTTTCCGCTCATCGTCAGCACTGAGAAAAATATGCCGACCTCGATGACTGCGTTCGGCGTCACGGTGACGGGTTTTTGCGAGCCGGGAAAATTGCGTACGGGCTGCGCGGAGCGCGGCGATGTGCTTTACTGTGCGGGAGTTCCGCTTGTCGGAATCCAGACGCTTGAACCCGGCGCCCGGCTATTTGACGAGGCGGCGCTGAGGTCTTTGTTTGACGACAGCCGCGTCCATGCGGTCATACCTGCAGGTTCGCGCGGCGTCGCGGCTGAGGCGCGGGTGCTTGCCGAAGAAAGCGGATTCACCGCGCGGCTTGACCCGCAGGCCGGGGTCGACCTTTTGCAGTCCGCGGGCCCTTCCTCATGCGCGGTGTTCGCGGCGCCACCCTGCGCACGGTTTGAAGTGAGTCTGCCGGTGACGGAAATCGGGACGCTGATTTGAAAATGGGAACGACTCGTTTGCTGTACATTCAACGAAATATCCGGTGAGGCCGGACATTAAAAGGAGAAACGCTTCTAACGGCGTTCCTCCTTTTGAGTGTGCTATTTATCCGCGTTCTTTTAATTGGGATATAAATTTCAGCGACGGCGCTTTCGCTGTCCATGCCGCCGTTCCGGTCGGTGTAATACTCGAAAGAAAATTTGGTCTGATCGTAAGCGTTGCCGCTGTTTTCGAACCACTCTTCAAAGATGTATTTCCAGCCGTTCCGGATGGCGCGGGCAAAAGCCGTTTTGTTATTTTTCAGGTCGGCCGCCTCAGTGGTGAAGACCGCGTAGTCGGCTTCGGGTATTTCGACTTTGATCATACCTTTCGGAATATAGCCGAAGCTGTCGACCACCGTGCCGAAAAAGTAAGTGAGTTCTCCGTCCTTTTCACTCGGGTGGTACCACATCCCGATTTCATCCGCTTGATCCCCCGCGATCTTCGCGTATTCTTCCCGACTTACGGAGGAAAAATCCGAATTCAGCCAGTATGCTCCCGATTTTTCCGGGCCTTCCACATGGCCCACCCGGGGCTTCAGGGAATAGCCCACCGCTTTGAATGCGGATTTAGTTGCCATCGTAACCTTCATGACCGTACCGCCTTTCTGATTTTCAAGAACGTCTTTCTGCCCGTGTTTTCTGTATTCCCGCGCGCTCATGCCGAATTCCTTACGGAACGCCTTTGAGAAGCCGGAAGGCGTATCAAAACCTTAGGCGAGGGCGATCTCCGTAACCTTTTCCCCGAAATTAAGCGCGCAGGCGGCCGTCTCGAGCCGCCGCCTGCGCAGGTAAACCCCGACCGGTACCCCGTTGCAGATGCGGAAAACATGGCAAAAGTGATAAAAGGAATAACCGAGGAGATCCGCGAGTGCTTTCGGCGTAATCTCGTCGTGGATATGCAGGTCGATATATTCACGGCAGCGCCTCATATCCGCAGCATAGTTCACCCGTTTCTCACCTCCGATTATCACTATATCAGCTATACGGCTTCTTTTCTTTTCCAAACTTGCTGTTCTATCGTCGGTTGCCGTTTTTTGATTTTAAACCGAAATAAATGGTAACAACCATAACAGATGATAAATAGCCGAATACCAGCAGCGGTAAATTTCCTTGTAGATATTTTATTAATACAGGCCAACTGTTGAAAATATTGATTTCGTGGCCAATCTTCTGTAAAAAGTATATGCCAACTATATACCCGAAAGCCTGAGCGAACAGCAGCAACAACAGGAGTTGTGCGATTCTCGTTGCTTTTTTCAATATTTGCACCGGCTTTCGATTTCATTGTGCAAATCCGTGGTTTTACCACGAAAAAATTGTTCGGCTGCGTTCAGATTTCTGATCCGCTTAAAAGGCGGGAGATTTTGGAGGATGATCTGTTCGTATTTTCTTGACACAGCCCGGTTATCAAGTATTGCGAAGATGCCCCTGTCCGTTTCATTGCGTATCAGCCTGTCTGCAATTTGCCTCAGCCTGATCAGCATCTCGGTCATTCTAAACGGCGTCCGGCACTGTCTTTGCAGCAATTCGCTGTTGAACTCATTGAAAGGCGTTGGCGAAGAGAAAGGTAGACTGTGCAGAATAATCTCGGTAAACGCCGACCCCATACTGTCGATAACCTCCATAAAGGAGAAGGTCGCAAAAAGGCATGCGTTTTCTTCCTTTTCAAAAAGGCTCCTGACTGTCGTAGATTGTCCCTGTATATAACATGGAATGCCTTGGTTTTAGAAGAGGAACGCCGAAGCAAAAGGCGCAGGTGATCTGGGAACTGAGACATAAACACAAGATATCGCTGTTGATCGAAGTATCTGGCCTGCCTCGAGCAACCTATTACTACTATACGAAGCGCAGGACACAGCCGGACAAATATAGCAAGATCAAAGAACAGATCACTGAAATTTATGCTATGAACAAGGGGCGTTATGGTTACCGCCGTATCACAGACGAACTGCACAATCGAGGGTACTGTATCAACCACAAAGCCGTGCAGCGGCTGATGAAAGAGATGGGAATCATTTGTCGGATACGGATGAGGAAGTATCGCTCCTATAAGGGAGAGGTGGGTAAGATTGCGCCGAATCTGCTGGAGCGAAACTTTGAGGCTGAAAAGCCAAACCGGAAGTGGGTAACTGATGTTACCGAGTTCAGCTTGTTTGGTCAGAAACTATATCTGTCGCCGATTTTGGATTTGTGCAGTAGGGACATTGTCAGCTATACAATTTCAGACAGACCGGTGCTGCCAATGGTTACGGAAATGCTGGACAAAGCATTTGAGAAGATTCCGGACGGTACCCAACTCATCCTCCACTCCGATCAAGGCTGGCAGTACCAGCATAAGCAGTACCAAAAGATGCTTGAAGAAAAGGAAATTCGGCAGAGTATGAGCCGTAAAGGCAACTGTCTGGACAATGCTGTAATTGAAAATTTCTTTGGCTTGCTCAAAAGCGAACTGCTGTATTTACAGGAGTTTGACTCAATTGCGCAGTTCAAGGCTGAACTCGTGGATTATTTGGATTACTACAACAACCGTCGTATCAAAGCAAAACTAAAGGGTCTGCCACCCGCTTTACACAGGCAACAAACCCTTTCGGCTGCTTGATTTAAAATATTGTCTAACTTTTTGGGGTCAGTTCATAGATGGCAGCGGCGTTCTGCTGGTAATCGCCCTATGCTTATTTTGCAGCGACAGGCTCCTTCGCCCCCGGCGGCGAAGGCAGCTCCGGCAAAGCGGGCACCCCGTTTCTCCGGCATGAAGAAATCGTCAGGAGCTTTGCCGCCGTCAGGGAAACAAGCGGCACGGTAAAGACGACCGCAAGGCTTCCCGAAAAAGCCTGCATGATTTCAATGGCGATGGTATTCGAGTTGATGATCTGGAAGTAATTCATCCTGTAGGCGTAAATCAGGATCAGCATATTGAGCGAGCCGCCCACAAAAGCGAGGATCAGGGTATTGGCCATAGTGCCCATCATATCCCGCCCGACACGGATGCCCGACCGGAACAGCCTCCCGGCGCCGGCCAGCGGGTCGCTCGAAGAGACCTCGTTGACCGAGGATGCGACCGAAATGGCGATATCCATCACCGCGCCGAGAGACGAAATAATGACGGAGGCAAAGAGCAGCTGGTCCACACGCATGCCGCTGTGGCCCGAGATGACCAGAAGCGTGTCGTATTCGGACATATTGTAGCCCGACAGCGAGGCCAGATACTCAAACAGCCGCAGCACCCCCGCTGAAAAGGCGACGCCGATAACGGTGCCGAGGATGGCCGCGGCGGTTTTGACTTTCCACCCGCCGATAAGCAGAAGCGTCACGACGGCGGTCATACCGGCAAACGCGAGCGCGGCCGCCGCCGGCGAGGCACCGCGGTAGAGCAGCGGTATAAAGACGAACACCACGCTTGTCAGCGTGAACAGGATCGCGATGACCGATCGGAAGCCTTTTCTCCCGCCGATGGCGCATAACGAAAGCACGAACAGCCCGATGAGGATATACAGCCACGGCCCCCGGTCGGGGCTGTAAAGAAAGATGTTTATAGTCTTCCCGCTCGCCGCCGTGTTGACTGAGACAATGATATCCTCCCCCGGCGAAAGCAGGTAGTTCGAATCATAGTTGAGCCCGTTCTTTATTTTCTCCGCCTGCCCTTTGTATTCGCCTGTGAGTATGCGGATCGTGGCGGTCTGCGTTCCCGTCTGCATCTGCCTGTAGGTCTTATCCGGCCCGACATCCTGATAATCGATCGAGAGCACGCGGGCCTTTTCATAGGAGATGCGGTCGGCACCCGACATGTTGGTGATGTTATAGTAAGGCGTGCTTCGGCTGAAAAACCATGCCCCCGCGACGTAGGCGCAGAGGGCCAGCACAATCCCTGCCGTTTTCAGTATGGGCTTGATATGATGGTTAGGCATCGTTACGCTCCTGACGCTGCGGTATTTATTGTTATTATGACGGCACGGCCCCGCGTTGCACCGCAAGAGTGAAGCGAGGCCGTGCCGTATTTCTGTCGCGCCGGCAGAATGCACCGGCATGAGCGGGTATTGATCAGTCCTTTTGCTTCCTGCGCGCGATCAGGGCCGCCGCTATGGCAATCAGGACAAGGATACCGAGGGTGGAGGAAACCGCAATCGGGATACTGCCGTTGAATGAATCGCCCGTATCAATGTTGCCCGCTGAGCTGCTTGACCTGCCGGATGGCGTGCTGGTCACCGTACTGTTGCTGTCCGGCTGTGAAGAGCTTGCCGGGGCGAGCGGCGTTTTGTCGATGGTGTAGTGATCAACGGAATCACCCGTATCTGTGCGGATCGTGTCGATCTTGAATTCATTGTCGTCAATTGTGATATAGGAGTAAGTCGGCGCATACTGCTGCCAGAATAAGGAGCTGAAGGTATGCACCGCCGTGCTCTGGAAATCGTAATATTTGCTGCCGCTTCCCGAATCAAGCGTGAAATAAACGGTGCCCTTGGTGTCGCTCACCAGGTTGGTCTTCGTGGCGTCCACCGGAAGGCCGTTATACATCTGATAAGTTCTGGTATATGAGTGGTCGTGGCCCTCGAAGACAACGTCGACGCCGTATTTATCCATCAGCTTGGGCCAGTTTTGGCGGATAAACGTGATCTGGGTGGAGTCATCGGCACTGCTGACAGCATGGGACGCCTCGCTGTAGGCCGACTGATGCCATGCGGCGATCTTCCATCTGGCGTTGGGGTTTGCGTCGACCGCCTGCTTCATGAACTCGTCATGAGCGGCCGTGTCGGCATAATTGTTGGCGTTGAGCACCATGAAAAGCGCATCGCCGTAAGTAAACCAGTAATCGCCGTCGTTGTTGTTGACGCTGTTGTTTGACGTCTCGCCGAGGGTGGATCTGTTGGGCTGATTGTAATGGTAGCTGTAGTATTTGCCCAGCTGCTCGTCATGGTTGCCCTCAAGTGCCACAAGGGCGAACTTCTGAAGATAACCGGCACTGGAATCCGGGGTGAAAAACGCTTTGTACTCATTCTGCTGTGCGGTAAGATCCGTATAGTTGTTGACCTCGTCGCCCAGAGTGAAAAGAAAGTTGATCGACGGATATTTTGACGTGGCTTTTTTCAGCGTGTCTGCCCATCCGGCCTGGTCGTCCGCCAGACTCGTATGTTTGATCGCCGCATTGGCGTTGCTGCTGGCGGCGCCGAGCTGCGGGTCGCCAAAGGCAAGAAAACTGAATCCGCTGCCGGGGTTGCCGGTGGTAAAGGTATATTCGCTGCTCCATGTGGTCCCGTCGCCAACCCGGTAGGTATACTTTGTTGAAAGCGAAAGCCCGGAGACGGTTGCTTTATTGGTATACTCGCCCGTTGTCGCATCGGTATAGCTTGCGTTGCCAAGCCCGCCGTTGGTGGCGGTTGTCGCTGTGGCGGTTCCTGTGACAGTTGAATTTGAAGGAAAGCTCCCGCTCTTTACACTGCTTGTTTTGGCAATCTGCACTTGCGCTTTGCCTTTTGAAGGGCTCATCCAGTTGAAACACACCTGTGTTTCCTTGCTGCCAAGGGAAAACGTCACATCGTAAGGGGTATTCGGGGTATCCGCTTTGGTGGTCATGCCGGCCAGTGTGGGCAGTACGACGACTGCCGCGAGTATGAATGACACAATCCTTCTCGCACTTTTATTCCGCATTCAAATTCCCTCCCTGATTTATTAAATTACAATTCTAATTATAAAGAGGAAATGTAAAAGACAAAGCAAGGGAATGAAAAGCCTTCTTAAAGTTTGTGTAATACTCGCTTTTTCAGCGTCCGTCCGATAAGCATCCCGAGTTTTTGCAGAATGCGTATCGGGCGGTTTCCGCCGCCGCCTGCCGCTTCCCGCGGGCACAAAAACACCCGCAAAGCTTTTCGCGATGCGGGTTTTTACTTTTGACACAATATAACCGCCCGGGCTTATGCCCCGGATCGGGCTAAAGGCTTTCCGCCTTCACTATTCATATTCACCGGAAACAAACATCTTCCATTCGTCCATTCGCCGGTTTAAAAGCCCCTTCACTTCAACCCCGTTGCAATGGTCGCAGGCGGCGAAATCCTGTTTGAGCGTTTCGGCCGACGCCCCCGCCTTGATGTCGCTCGTGAGCGTGGGCACGTTCTTCCATACGTTTGTACCAAGCGCATAGCTGAAGCTTACAAGGGAATCAAACTGCGGCTGCGTCAGCTTCACGCCGGCAAATTCCCTGTTGACGGAGTCGACGCACGGCTTTATATCGCTTTTCAGAAGCTGGAGAGCGTCCGACTGCGAAAGATTGTCTAAATTTTCGCCGGATTTGATCACATGGCCATAGCCAATGGTTTCATTCTGGTAGTCAATGCCCCGGTAAGGCGTCGCCGAATAGCCCTCATGGTTTGCGATAAAGCTCACCAGATTATCCGATGCCTTCATGCCCGAGGCTTCGCCTGCCGTGCCCACAGACGCCGAGCCGGTCAGCCCGCTCAAGC
>JARLHS010000050.1 GCA_031292115.1 Clostridia bacterium
CAAATGAAGCATTGATGATGCCGCCGTCATACAGCCGGCGGTAAAGCGCAGAGGCATCTCCCCCGACGATCTCGAGCAGAATGCCGTTGATGGCCTCGCTGCGTGCGAGCGCCTTGCCCTGCGAGGGCGATTCCTTGAAGCCGATGTGGAAAAGCGGCACCGATACCGAAAGCCGCTGCTCGACGCGCGAAGTGACGATGGTGGAGGGCTCGTCCTTAAAAACGGCCTTTGCCTGCATCGGCGGAGCCTTGATAAGAAGCCTGTCCGCCGTTTCGAGCACCGCCTCGGGCTCCAGATCGCCCGAAACGCACAGCACCATGTTGTTTAAATTATAGAATGCGTGATAGCATTTGTAAAGCAAATCCGCAGTAATTTCCGAAATCGACTGCTGCGTACCCGCAATGTCGATGCGCACGGGGTGATCATGATAGAGTGCGCCCAGCAGGTTGAAAAAGACGCGCCAGTTCGGGTCGTCAAGGTACATGCCGATTTCCTGGCCGATGATGCCCTGCTCCTTCTGCACGGTTTTTTCGGTGAAATAGGGCTTCTGCACAAAGTCGAGCAGGATCTCCAGCGATTCTGAGAAATGCTCGGTGCATGAAAACAGATAGCATGTCCGGTCAAACGAGGTGTAGGCGTTGGCATTCGCGCCCGTGCGCGCATAGCGCTGGAACGCGTCGCCGTCCTCGCTTTCAAACAGCTTGTGTTCGAGGAAATGCGCGATGCCTTCCGGCACGGCGATCAGCTCGCCGTTGAGCGAAAAAAGGTTGTCGATGGAGCCGTAGCGCGTGCCGAAGATCGCATAGTTCGAAGCATATCCGTGTTTGGGCTCGATATAGATCTCCGCGCCCGTTTCATGGTGCAAATGGTAGACCTTCTCGCGCAGCCGCGCGCTCTCGATTACTTCAAAGCTCATTGTTTTAACCATCCTTTCGCACCGAAGCCGGGACGTTTTGTTCGTTTCGCGAAGCGAATTCGCGCCATGCCATACGGCGCGAAAGGACAAAACTCCCGTTTGAAAGATTTATCTTTCAAACTTCTTCCCCCTTTTCACCTGCAAGCAGATAGAAGGTATCGGGCTCTATCTTCCGGGCCGCCGCGACGACCTCTTCGCGCGAAAGCGCCGCGACCTCCTGCGCCGCCTCGGAGGGCGCATGCATCGTGCCGGCGACCGCCTGCCCCAGATACCACGCGCTGAGCTCCGCCAGAGAATCCGATATCTCCATATAGGAATTCTGCAGGCTCATCACGGCGGCCTTCATCTCGTCGTCGGTGAAGTCGCCGGCCTGCACGTCGGCAAGCTGAGCGAGAATGGCCTCTCTGGCCTTCTGGTAATTGGCAGATTCGATCCCCGATTCAATAAGAATCAGCCCCTTTTGCCGCTCGAAACGCGAGAAACAGTAATAGCAGAGGCTGAGCGCCTCACGCACGTTGGCGAAAAGCTTGGAATTGGGGCTGCCGCCGAGGATGTTGCAGGCGAGCTGCATGGCGGGGACATCCGCGTCGGGCGTGGCGATGCCGGCGCGAAAGCCCATCACGAGCTTGGCCTGTGAGACGGGCAGGTGCTCCTCCACCGTTTTGACCTTGCCCGCGTGTCGGATCACCTGCGTTTCGCATACGGCCGTCTGTGTGCGGCTCAGCGCGCGGAATGTCTGTGTAAAAAGCCGTTCGCAGCCTTCGCCTTCGCCCTCGCTGATCAGGAATATCTCAACCTGCGCGCTTG
This sequence comes from Clostridia bacterium, assembly GCA_031292115.1. Lineage (GTDB taxonomy): Bacteria > Bacillota > Clostridia > Oscillospirales > Ethanoligenentaceae > JARLHS01. The sequence continues at coordinate 1,724 of JARLHS010000050.1, forward strand.
CAAGCATACGCTTCCACGCGTCGGTCAGCACCTGGGGCGTAACGGCGGCAGCCTCCTCGCGGCTGCCGAGCTCGCTGATGCCGAAGGCCTCGTCCCGGCACATTTCTTCCTTAAGACGCCGCGACGCATAGGCGCGCTTGTCGTTGAGCTGCGCGTCGATCAGATCCGAGAGGTTATGCCGCTCGATGGCGACCTCGTTTTCATCGAAGACGCCGTTTTTGAGCACCGGGCGGAAAATGACAGACTGCAGCAGCGACGCACATTCCGTGAGCATATCCTCGCCCTCGAGCGCATAGCGGTTGTCGAGCATCTCACAGTAAAAAGAGACGATCTGCGCCTCGCCGCGCTTGATGACGCCGCCGTCGAGCCGCGCGCCGTAAAGCTCCTTGAGCCGGCTGTTGAGCGCCGTCATATCCGGGTAATCTTCGCAGCCGCGGCGCAGCACCATCGGGAGCAGCGCGTTGACCGCCGCAGTTTCGCGCTGCAGCGGCAATAAAAAATTCACGGACAGGAGGCTCTGTTTAAACCTCGCATCCCTGATTGAAGTAAAACGGATTCCCTCACTGATGGTCTGCCGTACAATTCTGTCCACACCCCAAACCCCCTTGTTGTACAAATAATTGTTCTACTAAGAATGTGTATCAAAAAGCAGTGGAATATTCCTCATCCTCATAGAAGCAGTGATAGAATTTCTGTCTCTGTCACCGCCGAAGGCGGGCACGAAAACGTGCCGCGTTTTTGCGCAATGGGTATTGCACGGCTTATCCGGCGGCAGACGACGGACATGCACTATTGCGTATGTCTGTCGGATAATCGTATAATACAGAAAAACCGGAGAAAATATATATTTTAGTTTTGCTTTAAAAAGCGGCGCTTCATAGGGCATCGCCCGGCCTGAAACCCGCCCCGGTGCCGTCCTTCCGGCAATTGTGCGGCTCCGCCGCATGCATCGGCGCAAGACTGTCGCTCCGGCATGCATTATATTATAACACACAGGCAAAAGAATAACTATAAGACGGTCAATTTTCCTGTTTCCGGTTATTATATTCGTTAATATGCCCAAAATGGTATGATATTTATCGGCATTGTATATCAAATCTGCAAGGGTAACGGCTTGAAAAAGCAGAACAATCATAATATACTATTCATATGTATGCTTTTTCAGATCCCGTTCCCTCAAAAGTGCTACCAGGCCATCTCAAAACACCATGAAGCAACCGGAAAGGATGAAGTTTCTATGAAGCAATACCAGTCCAGTGAAATCCGCAATATCGTGCTGCTGGGCCACAGCGGCAGCGGCAAAACGACGCTTGCCGAGGCCATGCTATTTCTTGCCGGAGCGACGGACAGGCAGGGCAAGGTGGAGGACGGCAACACGGTGTGCGATTTCGACCCCGAAGAGGTCAAGCGGAGGGTTTCCGTTTCGACAGCCATTGCACCGCTCGAGTGGAAGGGCTGCAAGATCAATATATTAGACACCCCGGGGCTTTTTGATTTCGAAGGCGAATCCCTCGAAGGGCTTCGCGCCGCGGACTGCGCTGTTATTGCTGTTCCGGCTAAATCAGGCGTTGGTGTCGGCACCGAAAAGGCATGGAAGCGTACCGCCGCCGCAAAGCTGCCGCGTGCTTTCATGATCAGCAAGCTTGACGAAGACCGTGCCGACTTCTATAAGGTGCTTGAGGAGCTCAAGGCGCGCTTCGGCCCCGCTGTCTGCCCCGTGATCGTACCGTTTGACGACGGCGGGAAGCCGTGTTATGTCAACCTGATTGATATGACGGCGTTTGAATATGACGGCAAGGGCAAGGCGCTTGCGAAGCCCGCGCCGGAGGGCGAAAAGCTCGGCGAGCTGCGGACCGCGCTCAGCGAGGCCGCGGCGGAAACGAGCGAGGAGCTGCTTGAAAAATATTTTTATGGCGAGGCTTTTACAAAGGAGGAGCTGCTGGGCGCCGTGCACAAGGGCGTCTGCGACGGCGCGATCGCGCCTGTCTTCTGCTGCTCCGCCTCGACGCTTGCGGGTGTCGACCTGCTGCTCGACAGCATGGTGTCGATTTTCCCGGCCGGCAATGAGAATAATCGGGAGGTCGCTGCGGCGGCCGACGGAAGTGAAACGCAGGTGGCGGTTGACGCTGCCGCGCCGCTTGCCGCGATTGTTTTCAAGACGCTCGCCGACCCCTATGTCGGCAAACTTTCCTATTTTAAAGTGATTTCCGGCAGGCTCGGCGCAGACAGCACCGTCGTCAACGCACGCACAGGGCAGAGCGAAAAGATCGGCAAGCTGTACATGCTGCGCGGTAAAAAGCAAACCGAGGTCGAAGCCGTTTTTGCGGGCGACATCGGCGCCGGCTCAAAAATGTCGTCTCCTCTCACGGGCGACACACTCTGCAGCCCTCAGCGCGTCGTGAGCTTTAAAGGGTTTGAATTCCCCGCGCCGTGCCTTTCGATGGCTGTGGAGCCGAAAACAAAGGGCGACGAGGATAAGATCTCTCAGGGCCTGCACCGGCTGATGGAGGAGGATCAAACCTTTAAATTCCAGATCAACAGCGAAACCAAGCAGCAGGTGATTTCCGGGCTTGGGGAGCAGCATCTTGACGTGATCATTTCAAAGCTGAAATCGAAATTCGGTGTGAGCGTCAACCTCACCGAGCCGAAGGTGCCTTACCGCGAGACGATCCGCAAGAAGGTGCGCGTCGAGGGCAAGCACAAGAAGCAGACCGGCGGCCACGGGCAGTTCGGCCACGTGTGGATTGAGTTTGAACGCGGCGAGAATGAAGAAATGGTCTTTGAGGAGAAGGTTTTCGGGGGCGCGGTGCCCCGCAACTTCTTCCCCGCCGTTGAAAAAGGGCTGCGCGAATGCACGCAGCACGGCGTGCTCGCGGGCTACCCGGTCGTCCACCTTAAAGCGACGCTTGTGGATGGCTCCTACCACCCCGTCGATTCTTCGGAAATGGCGTTTAAGGTGGCTGCCACGCTGGCCTATAAAGCCGGCCTGGCGCAGGCCTCACCCACCCTGCTCGAGCCGCTCGGCTCGCTCAAGGTGTATGTGCCCGAGGCCAACATGGGCGATGTAATCGGCGAAGTCAACAAGCGCCGCGGCCGTGTCCTGGGCATGGGAAGCGGCGAAGAAGAAGGCATGCAGGAAATCGAAGCCGAGGCCCCAATGGCCGAAATGCACGATTTCTCCACGGTACTGCGCTCCATCACACAGGGGAGAGGCAGCTTCTCATTGACCTTCACACGCTATGAAGAAGCGCCGCCTCAGGTAGCGCAGAGTGTGATCGCAGACTCGAAGCACGAAGAGGAAGCGGAAGAGTAATTTTCCGACGGATGCCGCGGCCGGGGCGCGGCAGGCACATTTCGCAAGAGGGGTTTCGGGCGCCGCCTGGCATGCCCGGAGCCCCTTTTTGACATCATCGGCTTGCCTGGCGGAAGTTTTCCGTTTATGTCTGCTTGCGTTATGTATCTGTTTTGCGGGCATATACACCGGCCGACAGGCGGCAAAAAGTAATACTGATTTTAATCTAGAAAGTAGACTATGTCTACTTTCTAAAACTCGCCGATGGCGAGTTGCAAAAGTGCTTGCACTTTTGCAAAATGAGTATTGAACG
>JARLHS010000005.1 GCA_031292115.1 Clostridia bacterium
CTTGCTCGATGTGCAGATGCCGCCGCCGCGCGCGCAGCCGAGCTTGCGCGCCGAGAAAAAAATGACAAAGGAGAGGTCGGCCATTTAAAGCGTGATATCGCGAAAGCTCAACGTCTTGCAGGCAGCCTCCCGCGTTTTGATAAAATAGAGGTTATCGGCAAGCAGGCTCGCGTCGAGCACAAGCGGCACGCCGAATTCATCGCAAACCCCGCGCACCTCGCGCATGTTTTCAAGTGAGAAAGGCTGCCCGCCGATGAGGTTGGTGCCCGCCTCGAGCCGAACGAACGGGATTTTATCCGCGCCGTGCCGTTTGATGGAGGCGCGCAGACGATCAATATCCATGTTGCCCTTAAAAAGGCAGCTGCTCGTGGCTTTGAGCCCCTCTTCGATCGTGAGCTCCTCAATGGAGCCGCCGTTGAGCACGATATGGGATTTCACCGTGGTAAAGTGGTAATTCATCGGTACGACGGTGCCGGGCCTTACGAAAACCTGTGAAAGGATGTTCTCACAGGCCCTTCCCTGATGCGCCGGCAGAAAGAACTGCTTGCCGAAGATTTCCCGCACCTTATCCTCAAGCCGCGTGAATGTCTCGGAGCCGGCATAGCTGTCATCGGCACGCATCATGGCCGCGAGCTGGTTGTCGCTCATGGCATTGACGCCGCTGTCGGTGAGCATATCCAGATAAATATCCCGGTTTTTGAGCAGAAACGTATTGTTGCCCGCCTCCGTGACCGCCTGCAGACGCCGCTCGATGGGCTTAAGCTCGAGCTTCTGGACAATCCTCACCTTGTGCATTTCAAGCGGTACAGCGTCACCGTAATAAAATTTAATTTCAGACATTGTTGATCACTCCTGTTATTTATGTTGAGCCGCAGGGTCTTCCTCTTAATAATACGACGGATTTCTGTGAAATTCAAGAAATATTTTATCAATGTTATGTATTATCGGTATAAATCGCAAAAGTGGGTGGTACAGCCTCAAGTAATGCCTGCCTCTTAAGCTCTTATGGCGCGATTCGCAAGGAAATCAAGCCATAGAGACACGCTTTCCGCGGGAAGTTAAGGCTTATACTATTTTCGTTTTAATCGGCAGATCGCATCTACCGATTAATACCGCCGCAATTTGCGGCGGACGGCGGCGCGGAGCCGGGAAAAGCCACTCAATACTCATCAGCTTGCCATCGGCGAGTTTTAGAAAGTAGGCTTTGTCTGCTTTCTAAATGAAAATCAGTAGTACGGATGCCGGAAACGCGCACAAACGGCTCGGGGAGTTGCCAAACCGATGCAAATGTGGTATATATAATAGATACGGTAATACGCAAAACGACGGAGTGATGGGATGTTTTCAAGGCTGAATGAGATCTTTTCAGAGAATCTGCCGGTGGTGCCGCTGGAGACGCAGCTCGCTAAACTGTCGTCGCTCGGCATTGTGCCGAGGGATGGCGTCGCGCCCGGGCGGATTCTTGAGAAATTTACCCGCGAGGAGCTCGAAGAGACCCCATATATGATGCTGCTGGCTGCGCTCGGCGGCGTTTTTGAAAACGAGGACGGCGAATGGCTTCCGCTCTCCGACGACATCGTTTGTCTGGATACGGAATGCATCGAGGAAGGCGGCATTTACACCGAAATCGTCCGTCGTCTCTGTGTGCTTTCAAAGGGTGCGCTTGTACTCACCGATGTGTCGGATGTGATTGACCCGGATGCCGGCACGGCGCGGGTAAGCTTCACGTGCGACGGCGTTACCGGCGGCTTTGAGCTCGAGCTCACCGATGCCCTGATCGACACCGCTCTTTTTGTGAACTTCAATCTTCTGCTCTCGCAGGCAGGCGTTAAGGATGAATTTTTTCTGCATCTGGAAGACCGCGATATGATCGTGATATATGGCGGGGCAAATCGCGCAAAGCAGCTCGGCAGGCTGACGGGCACCCATTTTGAGTGACACCGGAGCGCGCGGGCGGCCAAATTTCAGCCCCAAAAAGGTTGACAAAGGCCAATGCCTGTGTTATCATATGAAAGCATTAAAAAGGGCTTCCCCGTTTTGTCGGTGCGAGGCTCGCAGATAGGCGCCCGTAGCTCAGCTGGATAGAGTGTTTGGCTACGAACCAAAAGGTCGAGGGTTCGAGTCCCCCCGGGCGCACCACACCTGCGGTGGGCAGGACACGCTCATAGCTTTATGGCTATGAGCGTTTTGCTGCCCGCGTTTATAGTCATACATCATAAAAACGCGTAAAATGACTTTTTCTTAATTGTTTGATGCTGCGACTAAGCCAGAATGCAATATTGAAAAACCGGCAGCACTCTTTACAGGATGCCGGTTTTGTAATATAATAACATATAGAGTTAATAAGATAAGAGATTCCGAATATTTACTGCCGGTTTATTTGAGTTTCGATGACGGAGGGCATATGGCACGGAGCGCTGAGAGATTTCGACTTCCTTCGGTGGATGTGATCAAACCGTATTCGCTGGCAAGCAAGGCTGCGGATACAATCCGCAGCATGGTCATACGGGGCGAATGCCCGCAGGGCGCGAAGCTGATAGAAGAGGATATTTCAAGTACTCTGGGGGTTAGCCGCGCTTGTGTCCGTGAAGCCTTTATTGTTCTCGAGGGTGAAGGCCTGCTCAACCGAATCCAGAATAAGTATACCGAGGTCGTCAGCTTCACAAAGGCCGATATTGAGGAGCTCTATAAAGTCAGGTTGGCGATCGAAACAATGTGCCTTGAGACCTGCTTCGAAAAAGATATTGATCTTATCCGCGCGCTCTCTGACCAGGTTCAGGCCACCGCCAGGGTCATTGTCGAGGAAAGCGGGAATTCCTTCGCTTGGGTCGAAGAGGATATGAAGTTTCATGAAATCATCGTTCGTGCAAGCGGAATCAGACGTGCCCAAAAGATATGGCTTGGCATAAAGAGTCAGATGGAGACCCTTCTTTTCTCACAATACAAAAACGAGCCGTTCGATCTGACAAGCGGCATCTCACACGAGAAAATTACCGATGCGATAGCTGCGCGGGACCCAGAGGCCGCCGTAATCCTGCTTAAAAAACATATTCGTTCCGGCTGCAAGGTATCTCTGGAGTGTATTGAATGCGATTTTCATGCTTCCTGAAATCGGATTGCTTTATTGCTTTCGGCAGAGGGGCTTTTTTTGCCCTTCATTATTGTCGACAATATACAATATACTTGCTTTTATATAGGAGCTTCGGGGCTATCGGAAAATCGTAGTCGATAATATTCAATATACAGAATGGGTGATGGTAATGATTGATCAGAGGGCGGAGCATATCAGGGCCAAGGCGAAATAAATCAGAAGGCAGGCGGTCAGCATGACGCTGAACGCCGGAAAGGAGGGGGGCCATATAGGGCCGGGTCTTTCGGTTGCGGATATCGTTGCAACCCTGTTTTTCGGCGTCATGCGCATTGACCCACAAAACCCGGATTGGCCCGATCGGGATCGTTTAATCCTCAGCAAGGGCCACGCGGTGCTGGGATATTATCCGGCGCTTGCGCAGGCAGGGTATTTTCCGGAGCAAATGCTTGAGACTTTCGAAAAAAAGGGCAGTCCGCTTGCCGGTCATCCCTGCACGATCGGTACGCCCGGGGTCGATTTTTCTTCAGGATCGATGGGGCATGGGCTTTCCGTCGGTCTTGGCATGGCACTCGCAGCGAAGCTGGACGCAAGAGATTACAGCGTCTATGTGGTACTGGGAGACGGCGAGCAGAACGAGGGGGCGGTCTGGGAGGCAGCAATGGCCGCCGCGCAGTATCACGTGGATAACCTGATCGCCGTGATCGACCGCAACGGGTTGCAACACGATTCGTCCTGCGCAGAGGTTATGGATACGGAGCCTCTCGCGGATAAGTGGAGAAGCTTCGGGTGGGAGACTCGGGAGGTGGACGGCCATGATATCGGGCAGCTTCTCGAAGCCTTTCAGCCTGAATACCGGCCCAAAGGAAAACCGTATGTGATCATCGCCCATACGACAAAGGGCAAAGGCGTCTCCTTTATGGAAAACGGCGTCTCGTGGCACCATGCCGTTCTCACACAGAAGCAGGCCGAACTCGCACTCGCCGAAATCTCGCAGGACAAAACGGGAGGTGAATAAAAAGTGACTTCTCAGTCAATCAAAGACAGGTCGGGTGGATCCTATCGCAGCATCTTTATGGATGCACTTATCGACGCCGCAGAAGAAACACCTGAGATCCTGCTGCTTGTGGCAGACCTAGGAAGAGCAATGGGCGCTTCGCGGTTTTCCACCCTTTTCCCCGACCGCTGTTTTCAGCTCGGGATTGCGGAACAAAATCTGATCGGCGTTGCCGCAGGCATGGCTTCATGCGGAAAAATCCCTTTTGCAGCCACCTTCGCCCCTTTCGCGACGATGCGGTGCCTCGAACAGATCCGCGACGACGTCGCGTATATGAGTCTCAACGTCAAGATCGTCGGAACAGACAGCGGTGTTTCTCTGGGCACCCTGGGAACGACGCATTATGCGATTGAGGATATCGGGCTTCTTCGCAGCATTCCGAATATGGTGATCCTCAGCCCGGCCGACGGCGCGGAGCTCTATCAAGCCGTTTTTGCCGCAGCGAAACATAAGGGCCCGGTTTACATAAGAGTCGGCGGGTCGCAGCAGCCGGCGGCCGTGTATCAGGAAAATTGCAATTTTACAATCGGCAGGGCGGTAACGCTTACGCAAGGGAACGATGCCGCGATCATTGCGACCGGGACTATGGTGGAGAGGGCGGTGCAGGCCGCTGAAATTTTGCTGCGGGGAAATATCCGGGTGCGGGTCGTCAACATGCATACCATCAAACCCTTAGATGATGAAGCCGTTTTGAAGGCCGCGACGGAAACAGGGGCCGTCGTTACGATCGAGGAGCATAATATCGTGGGCGGTCTTGGGACGGCTGTGGCGGATGTCATGGCGCAAAACGGCGTCGGCAGGCTTCTGAAGCTCGGGCTCCCGGATCAATTCAGCCATAAAATCGCGCCCTACAGCGATATGCTGGCTCGTTATGGGCTGAACCCCGAGGAAATCGTGGTGAATGTGGAAAATTTCGTATGCAAAAGGAGAGCGCAGATATGAAAGAGCTTGAAAAGATCAGGGCGAAGTTGAGGTCCGGCGAGCCGGTCATCGGGACCTGCGTGAATTATAACGACAGCTGTATCACCGAGCAGCTTGGCCTGATGGGCTATGATTTTGTCTGGATCGACATGGAGCATACCGGCAACGACAAAAGGGAGGTGCTGCAGCACATCATCGCAGCAAAAGCAGCCGGAACCGCCTCGTTCGTGAGGATTCCGTGGAACGACCCCGTGCTGGCGAAGCCGATCCTTGAAATGGGGCCGGATGGGATTATTTTCCCGTTCATCAGAAGCGTCGCGGAAGCCAAACAGGCGATATCGAGCTGCCTGTATCCGCCCAGAGGCAGGCGGGGGTTCGGGCCGATCCGGGCTGCCGGCTACGGCGTAACAAGCACGGCGGATTACATCGAAGGGGCAGCGGACAGCATCTTCAAGATGATCCAGATCGAGCATATCGACGCCGTAGACTGTATGGAGGAAATCGTCAAGATTGAGGGCATCGACGCGCTGGTCATCGGGCCGATGGATCTTTCCGGCTCGCTCGGAAAGCTCGGAGAGGTGCGGGGCGCCAAAGTTTTGAGTGTGATGGACAGAATCGGTGAAATCGGCCAAAAATCCGGCATACCGATGATGCTTGCATTCGGTTATTCCCCCGTCGACATAGAAGACTGGATCAGCCGCGGCATCCGGATGATCAGCGTCAACAGCGACATCGGCTTTATTGCGAGCGCCGGGGCGCAAACCCTGCGTGCGACAAAGGAAATGTTTATAAAAAAGCAGGGTTGAGTGAAGCGTATCGGAAATTGATAACGGGAGTGGAAAACATGAGGCCAGATTTGGTAATCTGTGTGGGTAAACCGGAGGCGCTCGATTGCAGCGAGATTCTCCGGCCGCTGACCGAGTTGGGGTTTGCGGTCATCTGGAAAAATCTCTCTCATACGCAGGACGAGCGCAGCGTCATTGAATGCGTAAAAGGTTATTCGTATGTCATCGCCGGAAGCGAGGTTTGGAACAGGGCGGTCTTTGAAAGCGTACGGGGCAGTCTTAAAATGCTGATCCGTTTCGGCGCCGGGCTGGATTCGGTGGATACCGAATCGGCCGCGCAATTTGGGATCCCTGTTTCAAATGTGCCGGGCAGGAACGCGAAAGCGGTAGCGGAGCATGTGCTGGCCATGATGCTTTGCCTGACAAGGCAGATCTCGAAATATGATTCACAGATGAAGAATGGCATATGGAATACCGTATTGACGAAATCCCTTACTGGAACCGTAGGGCTCATCGGGTTCGGCGCCGTCGCGAAGCAGCTTGCCGGCATGCTCAGATGCTTCCCGGTCGAAGTGCTGGCCTTCGACGTGATAAAAAACGAAACCGATGCCGGAACCTATGGCATACGGTTTGCAGCACTCGATGAAATAATAGAAAAATCTGATTTCATCAGTATACACGTGCCACTCACGGACGTGACGCGGGGCATGGTGAATGAGGACTTTCTCGGGAGGATGAAATCCACAGCATACCTGATCAACACGAGCCGCGGCAGGATCATCGACGAGGCTGCGATCATTCATGCTCTTCAAGCAGAGATAATCGCAGGCGCGGGGCTCGACGTTTTCGAGGAAGAACCGCTGCCGACTTCAAGCCCCCTGTTGAAGCTTGACAATATCCTGCTCACGCCGCACGCTGCGTCGGCGAGCGACGAGGGGTTCCGTTCGGTTTTGTCCGGCTGCGTCGACAAAATTCTGGACCATTTCAACAGCAATTTTACACGACAGCAACACTGACCTGACCCAGTTTTCGCACGACTTGAGGCTCTTCGCTATTCTGAGTGGGTAATACATCGCGAAATTTTAATGATCTGATTTTAAATTGCGAAAATGAACTGTCAATGGACGCGCCGGTTTCAACCGGGCGGTTTGGTAAAAGCTATTATCGTGCGGCGACCGGTCGCCGGCAGGCGAGAAAACGATGCCGCTGTCCGAGCTCGCAGCGAGTTTTAGGCATTGTTTTTAGGGAGCATTACCCCAAGCGGGCACCATAAGCTGCGCCGCGCGGTTTTTCCGGC
>JARLHS010000006.1 GCA_031292115.1 Clostridia bacterium
GGCCGGTGAGCGACACGGCCGTCAGGCCGCTGCCCGACGCCTGACAGATGAAATTGACATCGCCGCGTCTGAGGTAGATCTGCCTGTGAATCTGCGCCTGAGGCGAAAGCCCGGCGTCGCCGAAGAGGTGCTGCGTGCGGCGACCGGAATCCTCGATCAGCTCGAAGCCCCCCGGGGACCTGACGCTGGAATAGAGCGTAGTCTCCTTCGCGGGCAGCTCCGGCGCGCTGCCGCGCGCCACGAGTGAAAGGTAAAAGCGCAGCATCCGGGCTTCGTCAAAAGTCTCGGCCCCGCTCTTTTTCAGATATTGTGCTTCAATAAACTTTTCGGAGGCCTCTTCAAGCCGGCGCGCGGCGGCAAAGGCCTCGTCGTAATTCGACCCGATGCACAGCGCGCCGTGGTGCGCCATCAGCACCGCTTTGCCCGTACAGCCCCCGAGGGCCGCGCCGACGCCCTTCCTGAGTTTTTTGGTGCCCGGCAAGCCGTAGGCGGCGACAGGCACGCCTTCACCCAACAGCGGCTCGCCCATCGGCGGCATCACCGCGAAACCCGCCGCGCCAACGGCCGATGCCATCGACTGGTGGGTGTGAATGACGAAATTGACGTCGGGCCGCATCCGGTAGACGAGCGCATGGATGCCCTTTTCGGACGAGGGCTTGACGTCACCCTCCCAGGAAGCATCGGCAATGCGGCATGAGACGATCTGTGCGGGCGCCAGGGTTTCATAGGCGCGCCCGCTCGGCGTGACGACGAATGTATTTTCGTCGACACGGCAGCTCACGTTGCCCCAGGTGCGCGCGATCAGCCCCGATTCCACAAGCTCCAGCCCCGCGCGGATGACCTGCGCGCGCGCCGCCTGTTCATTCATGGCTTTCCCCGCCTTTCGCTTTTTCAGCGGATTCCCCGCGAATTATTGCTTTTTAACAGCGACGTTGCGGAACACGCGCTCGAAGCGGCTCAGCACATCGTCGATCATTTCCTCCGTATAAGCCGCGCTCGTGTAAAGCCTGCTGCCCGCGAGTGTGACGATCCCCTCGGCCATATAGGCCGCGCCCATGTATTCCATTTCCTTCTGGCGGATTGAGGTCTGCCTGAGCACCTCCGGGATCTTCCACGGCTTTGACCAGTTGATGGCAAAGTGCATTGTCCCAACCGTCTCAAGGTGGCAGATCGAGCCCTGATTAAAGGCGACGAACGGCAGATCGTATTTTTTGATAAGCGCCTGAAGCCCCTTCGTGAGGCGGTCGCCCATCTGCCCTGCCACCTGCGCCGCATTGGTGCGCTCAATCTCGCACAGCGTGTAATAGCCCGCCACGCAGCTGATGGGCGTCGCCGCCATCGTGCCGCCGATGAGCGCCTTATGATGCTTGCTTGACCCGATGCCCGCGGCGAGGTAGCGCATATATTTTTCCTTGCCGCCGAGGCCGCCGGCCCCGGGGTACCCTCCAGCGACGACCTTGCCGAAGACGGTAAGATCGGGCGAAACGCCGAAATAGCCCTGCGCGCCCGCCATGCCCATGCGGAACGCGGTGACCACCTCGTCGAAGATGAGCAGCGCTCCGTATTTGCGGCAGAGTGCCTCGACGCCCGCGTTGAAATCCTTATCGACCGGGCTGGTGCCGCTCTCGGGCCCCACGGGCTCGATCATTACGCCGGCCGTGCCGCCGCGCAGGCGGTTTGACCTGAGCTTGCGTTCAAGATCATGCAGGTCGTTGGGGAAAAACTCCTGTGTATTATGGAAGCAGAAGTGCGGCACACCGTACGCCTGCGTCCATTTGGAGCCGGGGATGCGGATGCCATAGGCGAGCTGATCGCTCCAGCCATGGTAGGCGCCGCCCATCTTTATTATGTATTTTTTCCCGGTGGTAAGCCGTGCCACACGGATGGCCGCCATGCAGGCCTCGGTGCCCGAGCCAAGCATGCGGAACATCTCCACCGATGGGACTGACTCCGAAATTTTCTTGGCCAGCTTGTATTCAAACTCATGGAAAAGCCCGGTGGAGGGCCCGCAGTCGTTGAGCAACTCGATCACCTTGCTGCGCACGGCCTCCGGGTTGCTGCCCAGCACGGTGGGGCCGCCGGCCTGGAGGAAATCGTAGTAGCGATTTCCGTCGATGTCGTAAAGATAAGCGTCCTGCGCTTTTGAAAACACCAGCGGAAACGGGTAATTGAAGGCAAGATTATGCTGCACGCCGCCGGGAATCAGTTTGCTGGCTTCCTCGATCATCGCCTTCGACTTCGTGCATTTTACACCGTAGTAATCCTTTTCGTAGGCGGCAAGCGCCTCGGGCGTGATGCTGCAGACGGGCTTTTTGATGAGCTCGTCAAGCTGTCTTACAACTTCAGCGGTGTCATGATATTCCGAAATGGCAAACCTTGTATCCATCAATCGTTCCTCCCGTCGTAAATCGCGCCTGTGATATACGAACCCCCATTTGACCCCAAACAAACCATTTATAGAATATCTTTTAAAATTGTGCAGGAGCCTTGCGCTTCGGCGGCTGCACATTTTTGATCAGATATTCTTCCGGATTGGTATTCGTATGACAGGCTCCCGGCAAGATGAGTGAATGGTCACTCACTATCTCTGAGTATAGCACATGTGTAAAAAAAATCAACAGGATTTGAGGCTTCGCGGCAGGATTTTTTTGTGGCTTTTCATGGCTGCCTATAAATTTAAAATTTGTGCAGGAGGCTCGACGCTCAATACTTTACCAGCAGACCAAGACTTCCGCCCCGCATTTTATACCGGTGCGGCTTTTTTTCAAAAATATCTTTGCATTCGCGCCGCTTCATGCTACAATGGGAAGGGTGAGCGGCGATTCACTTACGGAGTCGGGGGGAGATTTATTTGACCGAGCTTTTCGGCAGGATACCGGAAGAAAAGCGAAGCCGTATCATGGAAGCGGCGATTTCCGAATTTGCGGGCTGCGGGTACGAAAGCGCCAACATCAACCACATTGCGCAGAAGGCGCGCGTGAGCGTGGGGAGCCTCTACAAATATTTCGACAATAAGCAGGATCTTTTTCTTTCGATGGTGCAGTTCGGCTCGCAGGTGCTCAAATCGAAGTTCGACGAGGTCATGCAGGGCGATGAGGATATCCTAGTCAAGGTGGAAAAGCTGCTGCGCACGATCCAGCGGCATTCGCGCGAGCAGAGGAGCATGATCCGTCTTTACAACGAGATGACGACGCAGTGCGACCCACTGATTGTGAAACCCGCGGCGACAGACATGGAAACGCCGTCGGCGGAGCTTTACTCCTCGCTGATCCTTCAGATGCAGCAGGCCGGCGTCGTCCGGGGCGATATCGATGTGCGCATGTTCGCTTTCCTGCTTGACAACATCTTCATGATGCTTCAGTTTGGCTATGCCTGCGACTATTACCGCGAACGTTTTAAAATTTTCGTCAGGGACGATATCTTCCAGAACGACGATTATGTAATCGATCAGGTGCTGAAGTTTGTCAAGGCGGCGTTTGAGCGGCGGGAGCCCGTGGAATAGAGCGCCCGTTATGATCTCTGGGGTTTAAGCGGGCCGCATATTTTGCAGTCTTCCATTTCCGGGCGAAGGGATTGGCATTGCGCGGCCTTGCGAAGCAAAACAACCGCGTGGGCGGATAAAATACGGTTGCGGCGAAAATGCGGGAAAAGGAGTGTTGCGGTATGCCGGATCAACTCTTTATCATTGCGTACGATGTCGGAACTACGGGGATCAAAACCTGCCTTTTTGCGATGGACGGCGGGCTGAGGCTTGTTGCGAGCGCGGGCGGGGAGTACCCGCTCACCGTGCTTGAAAACGGGGGCGCGGAGCAGGAACCCATTGATTGGTGGAATGCCATGTGCGCCAGCACGAAAAAGGTGCTGGCCTCCTCGGGTGTCGCGCCCGCGCGCATCGCGGGAATCTCGTTCTGCTCCCAGATGCAGGGGCTGATACTCGTCGATCGGGACGGCGAGCCGGTGCGGCCCGCCATGAGCTATATGGATCAGCGCGCGCACGAGGAGCTGCGCCGCGGGCTCGCCTTCGGCCCGTGCATTGCGGGCGCCAATATTTTCAGGCTGCTCAAGTCGCTGCTCATCACAAAGGCGGTGGCCGCAAGCGTGAAAGACCCCGTGTGGAAGTATAAGTGGGTACAGCGGCACGAGCCGCAGAATTTCGCGCGCGTACATAAGTGGCTTGACGTAAAGGAATTTCTCATCTGCCGGTGCACGGGGGAATTTGTCATGACGGAGGATTCCGCCTTTGCGACACTGCTCTACGACACGCGCAGCGGCCACAAAGGCTTCAGCCGGAGCATGTGCAGGATGTTCGGCGTGGAGCTCTCGCACCTTCCCAAGGTGGTGCGCTCGTGCGACCGTGTGGGGGGCCTGACGGAGGCCGCCGCCGGCGCGCTGGGGCTTGCACAAGGCACATCGGTTTTCGGCGGCGGCGGGGACGCCTCGCTCATCGGCGTCGGCGCGGGCGCCGTCAAAACCGGCAGCACCCATATCTATTCGGGGAC
>JARLHS010000051.1 GCA_031292115.1 Clostridia bacterium
CGGCCTGACCGTCGCGGGGATAGACCTCTATCTGCCGCTTTGCTACGGCAGCGAAGCGACGGCGCTCGATTATCTGCGGGGTGCGATGCTGTTTGTCAGCGAGCCGGAGCGCGTGAAGGAGCGTGTCAAAAACACACTCTGGCAGCACGGCGAGGATGTCTCGCTGCTGCTCGAGGAGGGCGTGCTCTGCCGCGAGCTCACACATTTCTACCTCGACTGGCCCGGGATGTGCGCCGCCTTTGAGCGCATCGGCGCGGTTTATCTGGAATCCTTTGCACGCGCGGGGTACGACACCGCGCTGCGCGATGTTTTCAACGTCACCGCCCGTCAGCTGTCGGTGTGGGGCGGCGGGCTCAACATGCTGTATGAAGATCTGCGGCCGCACCTTGCCAAAGGGGGCTTCGCCGTCGTGATGGCGGGCACGCAGCGAGTCTGCGCCACGCTCTCGCAAGATCTGCAGGGCGAGGGCATCGCGGCCCACACGGTTACAGAGCCGTCTTCGGCCAAGATCCCCGCATCGGGCACGGTGCTTGTGCTGCCCGGGCAGTTTTCGTCGGGCTTTGAATACCCGGCCATCGGGATGATGGTGCTTTCTCACGGCAGGGTGGCCGCGCAAACCCGGCCGAAGACCGCCGCCAAAAAGCGCCCGGGGGAGCGCATCAGCAGCCTCTCCGAGATCACGACCGGTGATTTTGTGGTGCATTCCGCGCATGGAATCGGCATTTACGAGGGTATCCACAAGCTCGAGCTTCAGGGCATCGTCAAGGATTATATCAAGATCCGCTACGCGGGCAGCGACACGCTCTATGTGCCCGTCACGCAGCTCGATCTCGTCTCGAAATACATCGGCCCGCGCGAGAACGGCGCCGTGCATCTTTCCAGAATGGGCGGCACCGAGTGGCAAAAGGCGAAATCGCGCGTGCGCGCCGCCGTGAAGGACATGGCCAAGGAGCTCATCGAGCTCTACGCCGCGCGGCGCAGGATCAAGGGCTTTGCCTTCCCCGAGGATAACGAATGGCAGAGCGAATTTGAGGAGCGCTTTGAATACGACGAGACCAACGACCAGCTCAAATGCGCCGTTGAGATCAAGCAGGATATGGAGCGCGAATACCCGATGGAGCGTCTGCTGTGCGGAGACGTCGGCTTCGGCAAGACGGAGGTCGCCCTGCGCGCCGCCTTCAAGTGCATCATGGGGGGCAAGCAGTGCGCGCTGCTCGTGCCCACGACGATCCTCGCCTGGCAGCATTACCAGACCATCCTGCGGCGCTTCGAGGGCTTTCCCATCCGGGCCGAGCTGCTTTCGCGCTTCCGCTCGCCCAAGCAGCAGGAGGAGATCATCCGCCGGCTTTGCCGCGGCGAGGTCGACATAGTCGTCGGCACGCACCGCCTTGTGCAGAAGGACGTAGCCTTCAAATCGCTCGGCCTGCTCATCGTCGATGAAGAGCAGAGCTTCGGCGTGGTGCAGAAGGAGCGCCTCAAGGAAACCTTCAAGACGGTGGATGTGCTGACGCTTTCCGCGACGCCGATCCCGCGCACGCTCAGCATGGCGCTTTCGGGTATACGCGATATGTCCGTCATCGAGGAGGCCCCGCAGGACAGGCACCCCGTGCAGACCTACGTGCTCGAATACGACACCGGCATCATCGCCGACGCCATCAAAAAGGAATTGCGGCGCGGCGGGCAGGTCTATTACCTGCACAACCGCGTTGAATCCATCGAGACCACCGCGGAGAGGCTGGGCGTGCTCGTTCCCGGCGCGCGCATCGGCGTGGCCCACGGTAAAATGAGCGAGGAGGAGCTTTCACTCGTGTGGGAGCATCTGCTCAATTATGATATTGATGTGCTCGTCTGCACCACGATCATCGAGACCGGGGTGGACGTGCCCAACTGCAATACGCTCATCATCGAGGATGCCGACCGCATGGGCCTTTCACAGCTCCATCAGATCCGGGGGCGCGTGGGGCGCTCCTCCCGGCGTGCGTTCGCCTATTTCACATTCCGCCGCGGCAAGGTGCTTTCCGATATCTCCACAAAGCGCCTGTCGGCCATCCGCGAATTCACCGAATTCGGCTCGGGCTTCCAGATCGCGCTGCGCGACCTTGAGATCCGCGGCGCGGGAAACGTCCTCGGCGCGCAGCAGCACGGGCACATGGAGTCGGTGGGCTACGACATGTATCTGAAGCTGCTCAACGAGGCCGTACTCGAGGAGCAGGGCGAGAAGCCGGCTTCAAACGGTGAGTGCATGATCGACATCCAGGTTTCGGCGCACATCCCGGAGGATTACATCGCAAGCGTGGCGCAAAGGCTCGAGGCTTATCGCCGCATCGCCGATATCCGCACACCCGAGGATGCCTCCGACGTGCTCGACGAGCTCATCGACCGGTTTTCCGACCCGCCGCAGGCCGTCAAGAGCCTGGTGGACGTGGCGCTGGTGCGTAATACCGCCGCCGCGCTCGGCATACGGGAGATTACGCAGCGTGAAAACGTCGTGATGCTTTTCCCGCAGACGATCGACATGAAATCCGTTTCCTTCCTGGTGACGCGGCTTCGCGGCCGTGTGATGGTCAATGCGGGGCAGAAGCCCTATATCTCGGTGAAGCTCGCGCACGGGCAGTCGCCCGTCGACGCCGTGCGCGAAGCCGTCGCTCTGCTCGGCGAGGCGCAAAGGGAAGGCGCATAGATCCGGGCTGTCATACTGCTCATCATAGACCCCCCAGGCAGGATGGCCTCTTCACCACAGGCCGTGTTATAGGTGTAGCGCAGGCGGTACATATACCGCCTGCGCTGCACCTTCTATCGCGTCGTGTATTCGATTGGGGTTTGCCTGCGCTCCGGGGCGAGCGCGCTCCGCCTCAGATTGCAGGATGATTCTTGTCAAACCGCCGGCTTTAGGCTTTTAAGGCCTCTCCATCGTGCCCATAAAGAGCGGCAGGCCGGTCTTCATATCGACAATGGCGTAGACAAACGGCCGGTCGAATGTGAGCTTCACCATTTTTACCAGCGGCGCGGAGCTGCCGGTTACGTCGGCTTCCGTCGCGGCACCGGCCTCGGTGCCGCGCTCATCGACGCGGATATAGGCCTTATGGCGCACCTTGCCGATAAAAAGATTCTCATTTGCAGCGTCGTGCCCCATGCCCGAGAAATCGGCTTTGTCCGGGTCGAACGCGATACCGAGCCCCATGTTTTTCAGCGCGTCCTGAAGCTGCATCGTGTCGGTCTTAACGGTAAACTTCGGCAGCTCGATAGAAGCCATGGTGCCGGTCAGCGGAGCCTTCACCATTTTGACAAAGCCCGCGCCCGTCAGGGTCTTCAGGTAGCTTGCCGGGGAGGCTCCGTTCTTCGGCAGCAGCACGGCGAGCGCGAAACGCCCGTCGCTGTAAGGCATCAGCACGCCCTGCGCGCCGTCGTCCTCGATATAGCTGTTCATGAAGCTGTTGGTCATGAAGGTCGTCGTGTAGGCGGCGCCCTGCGCGGGGTGAAAATCCAGGCTTTTATTATCCCTTGCGTAAAAGACGCTTTCCCATGTCGCGTTGAAGTAGAGCGCGTTCACGAGCATCATCTGTACGTCGGGGTCGATCTTGTCGTCGACGATGCGGTCGATGAGGCCGTTTGTGTGCTCCTTTACCCATTCGTTGACAGCCTTCGCGGCCGAGGGCTTGCTGAAATCGGTTTTATACGCGCCCGCGCCGAAGAAATCGGCGTTCTGCTGCAGAAAGCTCTGGTCGGCCGTGAATTCGGAGCGATACCAGATGGAATTGGCAAGGCTCAGCGTCGTGCCGTGCCCTACGGAGGCAATCTGACTCATGTAGCCTTCGAACGAGTCGTTGAGCTGTGCCTGCGTGAGCTTGCCGCCGCCGATGGCATTGAGAAGTGCCTGCCGGGTCGCGCCGCGCGCGCCGTTTGAGGCAAGCCCGAGCGTGTAATAGACCGAGAGCGGCGAGATCAGCGAATTTTTGCCTTCCACGGCCGTCTCACGGAAAAGCTTCACGGAGAAATCGGCCGCGGCGTCCACGAACGCCTGCGAGACCTTGGTTTGCTGTGCGGATTGCTTTTTCACGCCGCTCATGAGGTTCTGCGCGCTCGCGCTGAGCGCCAGCCGACCGCCTGCGACAGTGGAAAGAAGCACGGCGGCGGCAATCACGACGGCCACCGCCGGCACCGCGATGCGCATCATGCGCAGGGTGCGTTTCCTGCGCGCCTTTTTCGCCTGAGCTGCGGCGAGCATCGCCTTCAGAGCCCGGCCTTTGAGGCCGTCGGGCGGCTCAATGCGCTCCATGGCCTTTCTAAGGACGCCGCCCGTTGCGCTTTTCATTTCATCTTTCATCATCGGCACCTCCTGCCAGCACGGGCCGCAGAAGCCCGCGCGCGCGGCTCAGCTGCGAGCGCACCGTTGTCTCGCGGCAATGCAGCATCGCGGCGAGCTCCGCGGTCGAAAACCCTCCATAGTAATAGAGCACAACTACGCGGCGGTATTTGGGCTGCAGCCCGTGCACCGCCGAAAGAACTTCGGCGGCCTGCGCGTCCTCGCCCGGCGCCGCAAGCTCGAGCTCCCCGATAGGCTCGGCGCGGCGAATGCGCCCGCGGCGCAGCAGATCCCTGCAGCGGTTGGCCGTCACCGCGGCAAGCCACGCTCTTTCATGCTCGACACCGTTGAACTGCGGCCGTTTTTCCACCACCCGCAAAAAAACATCCTGGAAGGCATCCTGCGCATCGGCCTCGCTGCGCAGAAACATCAGGCACATCCTGTATACCATCCCGGCATGCTGCTCGATCAGCCTCGAGAAATACGCGGCGTCGGGCGGGGCTGTTTCCATCATGGCGATACCCCCTTCTGCCATTACGGCGACCGATCACGACAGCGCTTCATCTCGTGATTTCACCGTCATTTTATTCATACGGCCGCGCGAAAATTTTGCTTTGCAAAACCGCGCATCGCCATATGATATCGGCAATCAATTCCTCATGAAAATGGGTGTCTGCTTAATTGCCGATGCAATCTATAAACGTATGAAAGGCCCGATATGTTGCAACCGGCATCCATTATTTTACGCGTACACAGCAGGCATTACAACCACAAAAGCGGCAGGGCGCGCAATAAAACTATCCGGTTTTATGAAATTCACACACAAGGCTGTGAATCGATTGACAATTTTTCTACAATGAGTTAAAATAGGAACGGTATTTACCAAAATATATGGCGATTCCCGCTGAGCGGGGAAAGCCCCTCTTTTGGGAAGGAGCTGCGCAATTGGGCCACACGCTTGCACAAAAGATCATCCAATCGCACCTTTTATCGGGTGAGCCCGTTCTTGGGAACGAGATCGGCCTGAAGATCGACCAAACTCTCACACAGGACGCCACCGGCACGATGGCCTATCTTGAATTCGAAGCCATGGGCGTCGGCCGCGTCAAAACGGAACGGTCGGTGGCCTATATCGACCACAACACGCTCCAGACCGGCTTTGAGAATGCCGACGATCACCGTTACATCCAGTCTGTCGCGAAAAAGCACGGCATTTGGTTTTCACGCCCCGGCAACGGCATTTGCCACCAGGTGCATCTTGAGCGCTTCGGCGTACCCGGCAAAACGCTGATCGGCTCTGATTCCCACACGCCCACGGCCGGCGGCATCGGCATGCTGGCCTTCGGCGCCGGCGGGCTCGATGTGGCGGTGGCAATGGGCGGCGGAGCTTATTACATCACGATGCCCGCCCTCACGCGCATCGTTCTCACGGGGCGGCTGCGCCCCTGGGTTTCGGCAAAGGACGTTATCCTTGAGGTGCTGCGCCGACTTACGGTAAAGGGCGGCGTCGGCAGGCTCATCGAATACGCCGGTGAGGGCGTGGCGCAGCTTTCGGTGCCGCAGCGCGCCACGATCACCAACATGGGCGCGGAGCTCGGCGTCACAACTTCGATCTTTCCTTCCGACAATGTGACGCGCGCCTTTTTGAAGGCGCAGGGGCGCGAGGCGGATTGGCGCGAGCTTCTGCCCGACGCCGACGCCGTTTACGACGAAACGCTTGAGCTTGATCTCACTTCGCTCGAGCCGATGGCGGCGCAGCCCCACAGCCCCGACCGCGTTGCCTCGGTGCGGGAAATCGGCCCGATCAAGGTCGACCAGGTCTGCATCGGCTCCTGCACCAATTCCTCGCTGCTTGACATGATGCGCGTCGCGGCTCTGCTGCGCGGGAATCGTGTTCACCCCGATGTGAGCCTTGTCATCGCGCCGGGCTCGAAACAGGTTTTCAACATGCTCGCCCAGAACGGCGCGCTTGCAGATATGATCGCCGCGGGCGCACGCATCCTCGAATGCGCGTGCGGCCCCTGCATCGGCATGGGGCAGTCGCCCGCCTCGGGCGC
>JARLHS010000007.1 GCA_031292115.1 Clostridia bacterium
ATGTCAATGTTTATCAGGAGAACATTTTTCATACCAAATGCAAGCTTAAGGAATTTGAGCTTGATAATTATCTTTTTGGCCTGACAAAGGCCGACATCCACCCCGGCGAGGCCCGGCATATCGAGCAGAAGCTCCGCAATGAAATGGATGAAATCTTCTACGGCCGCAACACGGCAGAATCCTATTAATACCGTCTTTCATTCGGTCAATCAAAAAAAATGAAAGGCGGCGTAAAATTGAATTTTAAAGAGCAGGAAAGCACCCCTGTCTTCTCGGCACTCGAGGCTTATGCCAAAGAGGACATCACCCATTTTGACGTCCCGGGGCATAAAAAGCGCAACAGCCCCGAGCTTGCATCCGCTTTCGGCGAGAAGATACTCAAAATGGATGCGAATTCCACCCCCGCACTCGATATGCTGGGGAATCCAACCGGCGTGATCGCTCAAAGTGAGCGGCTGCTGGCAGATGCCTTTGGCGCGGACGAAGCCTTCATGCTGGTGAACGGGTCAACCTCGGGCGTCCAGTATATGATTCTGACGGCCTGCCGGCCATCGGAGAAGATTATCGTCCCGCGAAATGTACACAAATCGGCGATCAATGCGCTGATTATGAGCGGCGCCCACCCGGTATTTGTCGCACCGGAGGCTGATCTCGAATATGGCATCACAAACGGCGTAAAGTTTGAAAATTATAAAAAAGCCATTCTAGAAAACCCCGACGCCAAAGCCGTTTTTGTCATCAACCCCACCTACTTTGGGGCAGCCTCCGACCTGAGGTCGATCGTGAAGCTCGCGCACAGGCACAAGATGGCCGTGCTCGTTGACGAGGCGCACGGCGGGCATTTCCCTTTTCACCCTGATCTGCCGGTCAGCGCAATGGAGGCTGGCGCGGATATGTCGGCCGTCAGCCTGCATAAAACTTGCGGAGCCTTTACCCAGTGCTCGGCGCTGTTACTCAATGAACGGCACTTCAGACGCAGTGAGGTGCGCGCGGTCATCAACCTCTTTCAGACCACATCGGCCTCCTACCTGCTGATGTCAAGCATCGATATCGCCCGCAGCAAACTCGCCCTGCGGGGCGACTCCATCTTCGGCGGGCTTCTCCCGCTGCTCGACGAATCCAAAAGGGCGATCAACCACACACCCGGGCTTTCGGTGCTGACCCGTGAATACATCGACGGCGCAGGCGTTTACGATTACGACGAAACCAAGATCGTCGTGCGGGTAAACGAGCTCGGGCTGACCGGCTTTGAGGCCTATAATCTGCTGAAAAGCGATTACAACCTGCAGGCGGAGCTTTCCGACAGCTATGTCGTGCTCTGCATCGCTTCCGTGGGGGACGACGCCGCCACAATCGCCAGGCTGACATATGCCTTCTCCGATATCAGCGCCCGTTTTTCCGGCAAGCGTAATCCCTTTACAGTGCCTATGGACGGCATCCTGACCAAGCCGAAGGGCGTGGTAAATCCGCGCGATGCCTTTTACGGCAACACGCGGCAGGTGCCCATTGACAGCGCGGCCGGCGAGATCTGCGCGGATTCCATTATGATCTACCCGCCCGGCATCCCTCTCGCCATCCCCGGCGAGCAGCTCACGCGTGAAATCATCGATTATTACAAGTTCTACCGGGCGCAGGGCGGCATCGTCGTCAACGACGAAGAGAACCCGGGCCTTATCAAGATACTGGGATAAAATAAAACTTTTCTGGAGGGTTTCAATCATGACTGATCTTTGGTATTCAGAGTTTCATACGGACGACGTGAAGTTTTCAATAAAAGTTAACCGGCAACTTTGCAGCGAGCAGACACCCTTTCAGCGTATCGACTTTTTTGAATCCGATACCTTCGGTGTTTTTTTCACCATCGACGGGCTTATGATGGTCACTCAGAAGGATGAATTCGCCTATCATGAAATGATCACGCATGTGCCTTTCGCGGTCAACCCCGATATCAGGCGCGTGCTGATCGTCGGAGGCGGCGACGGCGGCACGGCGAGGGAGGTCTGCCGATATCAGACGGTGGAGCATATCGATCTTGTGGATATTGACGAGCGAGTCGTGCGCCTTTGCCAGAAGTACTTGCCGCAGACCGCCTGCGTGCTGGATAAAGACCCCCGCCTGCAGATGCACTTTGAGGATGGGCTTGCGTTTGTCCGCGCCGCGCAGGCCGGCAGCTATGATCTGATTCTTGTCGACTCCACCGATCCCGTCGGCCCGGGCGAAGGGCTTTTTACGACGGATTTCTATACAAACTGCTCGCGTGCGCTTGGCGGGAACGGGATTCTGATCAACCAGCACGAAAGCCCGTTTTATACCCATTACGCGCATGAAATGCTGCGCGCGCATAAAAAGATCAGCGATACCTTCCCCATTGCGCAGGTCTATCAATTTCACATGCCCACGTATCCGTCCGGCCACTGGCTTTTCGGTTTTGCTTCCAAGCGGTTTGACCCAATAACGGATTTCCGGTGTGAGGAATGGGCGGCCCTCGGGCTAAAAACCCGGTATTACAACACCGCGCTGCACCGCGCCGCCTTTGCGCTGCCCACCTATGTCAGGGAGCTGCTTGAGCATGGCGAATGATTTTGACGGCATGCTGCCGCGCACCTTTATCGGCTGCGAGGCCGGCTATGAAGAAAGCTCCATCGTGCTTTTCGGCGCACCGTTCGACGGCACGGTGACCTTCCGGCCGGGCTCACGGTTTGCGCCCTCCGCCATGCGGGCGGATTCCTTCGGCCTTGAGACCTACAGCCCCTATCAGGAGCTTTGCCTTGAGAATTGTGCCATCCATGATGCGGGTGACCTTGATCTGCCGTTTGGAAATCCCGCGAAGGCGCTGGAAATTATCCGCGGATTCACGCAACGGGTTGTGCGCGACGGAAAGACACCTCTGATGCTCGGCGGCGAGCATCTTGTCACCTACCCCGCCGTTCAGTCCGTCTTTGCAAAATATCCGGAGCTTTGCGTGCTTCATTTTGACGCGCATACCGATCTGAGGGATATCTATTGCGGTGAAAGACTGTCCCATGCGTGCGTGCTGCGCCGCGTGTGGGAGCTCCTCGGCGACGGGCGCATTTGGCAGCTCGGCATACGCTCGGGCACGCGTGAAGAATTCTCATGGGCCGCGCAGGGGCATACGGCGCTTTATCAATACGATTTGTCGGGGCTTGACGCAGCGGCGACTCAAATCGGCACGCGTCCCGTTTATATCACGCTCGATCTGGATGTCCTTGACCCTTCCGCCTTCCCGGGAACCGGCACGCCGGAAGCAGGCGGTGTCGGTTTCAAGGAGCTGCTTCGCGCCATCATAGCCCTCAGGCCGCTCAATGTCGTCGCAGCCGATGTTGTTGAGCTTTCGCCGCATTACGACGCCTCGGGTATTTCAACGGCCACAGCCTGCAAGGCGGTCAGGGAAATGGGCATCCTTCTTCATCGCTGCTCGCAGGGTGCAGGCAGGCGCCCCGCATAGGTAACCATGCAAAATAAAATGGTTTTCACAGCCTTCTGTGGAATCGGCTGCAAAAGCTGCCGCGCTGTGTGCGCGGCAGCTTTTGCAGTGAAAACCCCATTTATAAATCAAGTCGCGCCAATTATTTTGATCTGCTTGCCATTACGCCCATCCCCGGCGCAGGAGTGGGCGACAGAAATGCACGCCTGATTTGCCTACGACAGACGAATACGAAAGTTGATTGGCATTGAACGCCAATTTGTGCTAAAATAGCAGTAATGAATGGAAAGAGTTGATGACGTGCTCAAAGCGAAACTGGGAGACCTGAAAATCGTTTCACAAGGGTTTCTCGAAAAGTATTTTTCCGGCGACTCCATCGGATATCGTCAGATCGTCGCTATATTCCTTCCGGTGCTGGTCGATCAAGCATTTGTGATGTCCCTCAATCTCATCAATACCGCCATGATCAGTTCTTCCGGTGTGGCGGCAGTCAGCGCCGTCAGCATGGTTGATTCGCTCAATATCTTTCTGGTGAGCGTATTTATCGCCGTCTCTACCGGCGGCACGGTGGTTGTGGCTCAGTATAAGGGAAGCGGGAACGACCCGATGGTTTCAAAAGCCGCGGCCGGCTCCGTTTCTTCTGTTTTTTTGCTTTCACTCGCCATATGCCTGTTTGTTGTCGCGTTTCACGGGCCTATCCTTAGCCTGCTGTTCGGCAGAGCGCAGGCGGATGTCTTCAGAAACGCCAGAATCTATCTGATCGGAAGCTGTACCTCCTATTGCGGCATTGCGACCGAGGAGGCCGTGTGCGGCGCGCTGAGGGGTGTCGGAGAAACCCGCTCCTCCCTCGCCCTCTCGATTATGATGAATCTCTGCTATGTGCTGATGAATCTTTTGTTCATCAATGTGCTGCACCTGAGCGTGGTCGGTCTTGTTATCTCGATCAATGTGGCAAGGTACTTCGGAGCCGCCTGCGCGATCTTTTTTGTAACAAGACTGGATACGCCCCTCCATTTTCACTTAAAGGATACCCTGCATTTTAATCCCGCCATGCTGAAAAAAATCTTTTTTATCGGCCTTCCGTTTGCCGCGGAGCAAATGTTCTTCAACGGCGGCAAAATACTTACGCAAACTTTTATTGTCAGCCTCGGCACTTTTGCGATGGCCACCAATGCGATTTGCAACTCCTTTGTGTGTCTTTTCCAGATTCCGGCCAACGCGCTTTCCCTTACCCTGATAACGGTGGTCGGCCAGTGCATGGGGCGCAGAGATATCCGTGACGCAAGAAAGCTGATCCGATCCTTCCTGTGGCTGTCATCGTTTGCGTTCTTGGCGATGGATCTTCTTGTTCTGCCGATATTCCGCCCGCTGCTCTCCATGTTCCACCCTCCCGCGCAAATAATTGGCTCCATTATGACCATCGAGCTGATTACCGGGATTATGCAGGTGCCCTTATGGTCGATCGCATTTGTTACACCCGCGGCATTGCGGGCCGCAGGCGATTCGAAATTTACCTCGATCGTTTCCATGCTTTCCATGTGGCTGATCCGTGTCGTCCTAGGCTATATTTTAGGCATTGTGCTGCATTTCGGGATTATCGGCGTCTGGGTGG
>JARLHS010000052.1 GCA_031292115.1 Clostridia bacterium
CACGAACACCGAGACATTGTGCGCTGTTTTGTCATCGGGCGCCTCAACGCTCAGAAGAACCTCGCGCCTGAGCGCGGGCTCGAAATCCTCTGTTGCGCCGCTTTCATCGCGGACGACTCCGGGCGCGTAAATGCCGGCAGGGAAATAAAACGCGGCCGTCGGGACGCCGTTGAGTAAACCCGGTGCCGCCGCGGGGGCATACGTTCCGTCCTCTCCTCTTTCCGGGCCGCGCGCGGCGGGGGACTTTGCAAGCTCATTGATGCGCAGGCCGCGGAATTTTCGGTTGAGTCTGATCATGACGAGCTCGGCCGCATCGGTCGAATCAAATATGCCTGAAACAGTAACGTTCATGATAACCCCTCTGACTTTCCGATATAGAGTTCAAAATGGAATCATTTTGGACTCTATTAGTATTTGAGGAGTTTTTTTGAACATACCAGAGAAGTGTTGCCTGCGGGTGCAATTGTGTAATATTTTCACGCGTCGGCCGGGATACCATACTGATCTCCAACTAAAAAGCGATAAAGCCGCTTCTTTGTCGCCACTTCCGGCGGCGTGCAAAAACATGTCATAATTTTGCGAGAATAATATAAAACGATCCCCCTTGCGGTAAACCCGCAAAGGAGACCGAAAAATGAAAAGAAGGATTAAATGACGAAGTCTGTTGTTATTATGCGCCGAAATATTGAATGAAATATGAACACACTCTGAATTATTTTTAAACTTTGAAATTGCCTGCCGCAAAAGGGAGCCGATGACCGGATTCTGCGGCATGGACCGGCTCTGACGGGCGTATTACTGTGTGAGCAGGCCGGCGTCGAGCACAAACTGCGAGCCGGTTGCAAAGCGCGCCTTGTCGCTTGCAAGATACACCACGAGGCCCGCGACGTCCTCCGCTTCCACCCACGGCACGGGCAGCAGGTTGCCCGCCGAGCGCTCTGCAATTTCGATCGGGGTCGCGCCCTCAAGCGCGGCGAGCCCGTCGTTCATCGGCGTATTCACGCCTGTGGGATGGATGCTGACAACGCGGATGTTGTAAGGCGCGAGCTCGATAGCCCACGACTTCGTCAGCCCCGTCAGACCCCATTTCGAGGCGGCGTAATGCGAAAGGCGGTTGCCCCCGCGCAGCCCCATGACGGAGGAATTATTGATGATCACGCCCGATTTCGCCGCGATCATATACTTTGAAACACGCCGCGTCACGATAAACGGGCCCTTGAGGTTGATGCCGATCATCGCGTCCCATTCCTCGTCGGTCATTTTATCGACGGTGGCGTAGGCGCAGATGCCCGCGTTGTTGAAGAGAATGTCGATCTTGCCGAAGGCGGCGATGGTGCCTTCTACGGCCGCCGTCACGGCACTGTCGTCGCGCACGTCGCCCTGAAAGATCAGCGCGCGGCGCCCGAGCGCCTCCACCTCGGCTTTGAGGCTTTCGAGCTCCTGCTGGTTACCGAATTCATAGCGCGGGTATTCGATTTTTTTCGCCACGTCGTATCCGACGATATCCGCGCCCTCTCGCGCGAGCGCCAGCGCCGCCGCGCGCCCCTGGCCGTGCGCGGCGCCCGTGATAAAGGCGACCCTGCCTTCAAGTTCCTTGCCCATGATGGTCATCCCTTTCCTGTTTGTAGGCATAGAGCAGCTCGTCGAGCGGCACCTTCGCTACGGTGTTAAAGAGGTTGGTCGCGGCCATGATGCCCGCGAAGGCGATCAGCAGCACGATCTGCTGCTCGCTGAACTGCTCCTTGAGCTGGCGGTAGGTCTCTTCGGGGATCGCGTGCGGGTCCCTGCTGATCTGCCGGCCAAATTCCATCAGCAGCCGCTCCGTGCCGCTGAGCTTCGGGTTGTCGGGGTCTTCGCCGCTGTCGATGAGGATCTTGCGGAAAAACAGCGAGCAGATCATGCAGTTGTTTTCATTTGAGATGGCGTAGGAAAACAGCGAGACGCCGCGCTCTCCGATAAACGGCGCGATGAGATCGCGCAGTGTGTACCATTCCATGTAGGCCTTGAACGCCGGAACGCTTTGCAGCAGCGTGCGCTTCATGTTGGTGATGCGCCCATGCTTCGCGATCTGGTCGTCGTATTCGCGCCGCACGTCGTCGCCTGACGTTTCATAGTCGGTCATCTGAAGATAGCTCATAAATCCTCCGCTCTGCCGTTTATAGCGGCAATGATACTATATTTTTACAGACACGCGCAATAGCGCATGTCTGTCACCTGCCGCCAAGCGGCAGGTGACAGCGGTAGCCGCCAGGAAAGGCGTTTCATACGAATCTCGCAAAAACATAATATGTTTTTGCACGCCGCTGGAAGCGGCGATAAAAAGCGGTTTTATCGCTTTTTATCGGAGATTAGTACTACAGGCTGCGAATCAGCCGGATATAAAATTCAACGCATTTTTTGAGCTTTGCAACCGGCACGGCCTCGTTGACATTGTGCATGCTTTCGCGCTCCTCCTTTGTGAGCTCGAGCGGCGAAAAGCGGTAGACGAAGGGCGACATCCCCGCAAAGTGCCGCGAATCGCTCCCGCCGAGCATGACATAGGGCGAAATGACGGCGCCGGGGAAGGTTTCTGCAATCACGCGGCGAAGCATCGCGAAGGCCTCGCAGCCGGTGTCGGAGACGGGCGACGGCTCCGTCGAATAGATGTCGGTGACCGCCGCCCCCGTGCGGCGCACGGCGCGCGCAATGTGCGCCGTGACGCCCTGTACGCTCCCGCCGATGCCGATGCGGATGTTCGTGACCGCCCGTGCGCGCGAGGCGAGCACGTTGGCCCCGGGGCTACCCTCGAGCATCGTGACGGCGACGGTGGTGTGCGTCATCGCATTCATCTCACCGCCCGCCTTGGTGAAGGCCAGAAGCAGCAGCGGCCTGAAGAGCCACAGGTTTGCAAAAACCAGGCGGTATGCAAAAGGCGCATGCCGTCCGAGTGTTTCAAGCATCTCGATCGTCGGCTTCGGAAGATGCGCGCGGAAGGGATGCCGGTCAATCGCCACAATGGCGCGCGCAAGGCGCACGGTGGCCATGTCGCGCGGCGGCGTGGCG
Organism: Clostridia bacterium; assembly: GCA_031292115.1. Lineage (GTDB taxonomy): Bacteria > Bacillota > Clostridia > Oscillospirales > Ethanoligenentaceae > JARLHS01. The sequence goes on from JARLHS010000052.1 coordinate 3,043, forward strand.
GCGTGGCCGCCTTCGCTTTCCACCGAGATCATCAGGTCGGAGATGCCCTTCTCGGCGACCCCCACGACGGCGACGGGGCTCTTTACGCCCGGGAAGAGGCCGCCGACCACCGCGCCGCCCTCATCCACGACGATTGAGGGCGTGATGCCGCGGCTGCGGAAAAGCTCCACGATCGCGGGCGTGCTTTCACCCGCGGATTCCTCGTTGTTTGTGAATGAAAGGTAAATGTCGCGTTCGGGGGTGTAGCCCTCTTTTATAAGCCGCTCCACCGCCTCCAGGATGCCTGCGAGCGTCACCTTGGTGTCAAGCGCGCCGCGGCCCCAGATGACGCCGTCTTCGATCTCACCGGCAAACGGCGCGTGGCGCCAGCCCGCTTCATCTGCAGCGACGACGTCATAATGCGCCATCAGCACGGCGGGCGCGCCGTGCCCGCTGCCCTTCCAGCGGTAAAGCAGTGCGTAGGTGTTGACCGTTTCCCGCTGCAGCACGCGGTGCGTTTCAGGGTAGAGCATGGGCAGCATTTCCATGAATGCCAGAAACTCGCCCGTTTCGATTTCCTGCTCTTCACGGCTCCAGACCGTCCGCTTTCGGATCATTTGCAAAAGATGCAGTGCGGCGGCCTCGCCATCCGCTTCGACGGGCTGCACCGCGCGGCTTTCGCCTTCCGGCGGGCGGAAAAGCGCCGCGCGTATCGCCAGCACGGCAAGAAGGGCGGCAATGGCAGCCGCGATTATTAGTCCCGGCATGGGCTTTCACCTCATTTAGTCAAATAGAGCCGGCGTCTGCGTCACGGCTCGCGGAGCCCTTCGGGCACAGCGGCCCGGGCCTCCGCTTCTTTTTTGCGGTTATCCTCATCAATGGCGGCGGTAACGCCGCGGTCGTCATAGAATCGATATAAGACGAGCGCGAGCGCGATGAACGCGGCCGAGAGGATCGCCGTCAGCCGCACG